>CAZGAU010000114.1:0-17676 GCA_964523725.1 uncultured Saprospiraceae bacterium | reverse complement strand
AATTCTGGTAATTTTTTTTAATTAAACTCTGGTTAACATTGTTTCCCTATCTTCGCATTCTGAAATTTTTCAACCAAAATCGATTTAATACATGAAAACACTCTTACCCAAACTGGGCGTGCTACTCCCGGTTATCCTGATTTTTTGTACCGCTATCTTAGCGCAAAACGATTTCCAACTCAATTTTCTATCTACTTACCGAACCAATGTTTTTGATGAAGGTGCCGCCGAAATTGCTGCTTTTGATGCAACTTCAGCACGTGTTTTTTTTACCAATGCCAATGCTAATACCGTCACCATTATTAATATCAGCAATCCGGCCATACCGGCCAAAGTCATGGACATCGACATGTCGATCTACGGTGGTGGGGTCAACAGCGTAGCTGTAAAAAATGGACTTGTGGCTGTTGCCGTAGAAGCTACTGACAAAACCATGGACGGTTCTGTTGTTTTCTTTGATGCAAATGGTAATTACCTCAATGAAGTCACCGTCGGCGCACTGCCGGATATGGTCGTTTTTTCAAATGATGGCACCAAAGTGCTGACAGCCAACGAAGGTGAACCCAATGCTGATTATTCTTCTGATCCTGAAGGCTCTGTGAGCATCATTGATATTTCAGGTGGCGTGGGCAGTGCTACCGTTACGACGGTTAATTTCCAGAGCTACAATGACAAAAAAGCGGCTTTGCTCAATAGTGGGGTGCGTATTTTTGGTCCAAATGCCACCGTCGCACAAGATCTTGAGCCAGAATATATTGCATTGACTGCCGATGATTCCCGGGCTTATGTTTCCTTGCAGGAAAATAATGCTTTCGCAGTGATTGATGTGGAAAACGGCACCGTACTTGACATTTTGCCTTTGGGATATAAAGATCACTTCCGGGGCGCACCGATTCTGAAAGAATTCAAACTGAATGAATTGATCGATCTTCCGGTATTGGGAGCACCCATTTTTGATGGTGTTGCACAGGATCCGGTAAAACTTAGCGGATTTTCCGGCTTGTACTTTGATGCCAATGAATCGACCGAAACGAAATACGTTTTCTATGCAGTTCCTGACCGTGGGCCGAATGAAGAACCAGTGAGTCCGGCAAATATTTTTACACCTGCTGATCCAAGCATCGGTGCGCTTACGGATTTACGTCCATTCAAACTGACAGACTATCAGGCTAGAATTGTAAAATTTGAAGTTGATATAGAAAATAATACAGCAACGCTGGCGGATGAAATTCTGCTCAATCGACTGGCAGAGGGAGAGGTCGTGCCCATCACTGGCAAAGGCAATGTCATTGGCGTGGACGAAACGCCGGTGCAGAAATTCAAAACTTTCCCCGATACAACGACGATCTACGAAGGTGTGGATTACGTGGATACCACCACGAATATTGGTTATAGAGAGCTATTGCTTGATCCGTATGGCGGTGATTTAGAGGGCATTGTGAAGGATAATGACGGTAATTTCTGGTTGTGCGATGAGAATCGTCCTTCGCTTTATAAAGTCGCACCCGATGGCATGCTGATCGAACGTTATGTGCCGGAAGGAACTGCCGATCTGACTATTCCAATCCTTGGTTTCAGCTTGGGAGAAGGCTTCTACGGTGCCGAGACGCTGCCATCCGTCTACAACAAACACCGCGCCAATCGTGGCTTTGAGGCAATTGCTTACGATTCCGACAATAACGTAATTTACGCTTTTATTCAATCGCCCCTAGAAAATCCGGGAAGTTCCGTTCGTAACAAAACCGATGTAATTCGTATTCTGGGCGTTGATGCAGCTACCGGCGAGCCGGTGAGCGAATATGTATATCTGCTGGAACGCAATGTAAGTAATGGTTTGGCAATCAGCCGTGTAGATAAAATCGGCGATGCGGTTTATTCCGGCAATGGCAAATTCCTGGTGTTGGAGCGCGATTCCAGTTTGCCAGGTCAGGACACCGGTAAAAAGTATGTTTTTGAAATCAATCTGACCGGTGCGACCAATATTTTTGGAACTGAACTCGCCATGCGCGAAGAAGCAGGCATAAACGGTGAAAAGACCCTGGAACAAATGAGCGCCGACGAGCTGGCAGCCGCAGGCGTCGTGCCAGTTCACAAAACAAAAGTGCTGAATTTGCCTTCGATTGGCTACTTTCCAAGCGACAAGCCAGAGGGTTTGGCTTTGCTGCCAAATGGTGCTATCGCGGTGTTGAACGACAACGATTTTGGTCTGGCGGGCGCCGGCGTTAGTGACGACAGCGTACTGGGCATTATCGATTTTGGCAAAAATTATGGTTTGGATGCCAGTGATCGCGATAATGGTATCAATATTCTGCCGCAGCCGGTGCTGGGCATGTTTTTACCGGATGCCATTGCGACCTATCAATCTGAAGGTCAAACCTATATTTTTTCTGTAAACGAAGGCGATGCACGCGAATACGATCCGTTGGAAGAAGAGGTAAGAATTAATTCTTTGACGCTTGATCCAACTGTTTTTCCGGCGGAATTAAAAGACAACGCTAATCTTGGACGCCTGAACGTCACTAGTACCCAGGGCGATCTGGATGGTGATGGTGATTATGATATTTTATATTCTTTTGGTGGCCGTTCTTTCACAGTTTGGGATAATGTTGGAAATCTGATATTCGACAGCGGCGATGAACTGGAGCAAATCACTGCTGCTGCATATCCAATGTACTTCAATGCCAGCAATACCGACAATAGTCTGGACAGCCGTAGCGATAACAAAGGCCCGGAACCGGAAGCAATCACTATCGCAGAGGTTGATGGCGTGACGTACGCTTTTATAGGTTTGGAGCGCATCGGCGGTGTGATGCTATACGACATAACCGATCCGAAACAACCGGTTTTTGTAAAATATATCAACAATCGTGATTTCACGGCAAGTGTAGAATCGGCTGATGCAGGCGATCTGGGACCGGAAAATATTGTGGTCATTTCTGCTGCGGACAGCCCCAACGGCGATGCCCTGATGATTGTGGCCAATGAAGTGAGCGGTACTATTTCAATTTTTACTTTCGGCGATATCATGACCGATGTGGATGATCTGGACAAGCAAGCCATTGCCTGGCGCGTTTTCCCGAACCCGGTGAATGATGAGATTTTGACAAACGTCGTTTCTGATTACGCTGTTTATAATACGATTGGTCAATTGCTGTTAAATCAGAATAACACCAATCGATTGATTGTGAATCGTTTACCGAAGGGTACTTACGTTATTCGCAATCAGAAAAACGGACAATCGCAGTTGTTTGTAAAACAATAATATCCTGAGTCAGGAGGTGAGTCAAGCTCGCCTCCTGATTATATTCTTTGTTTTACTTTTCATCGAAAAAATTAGGGGCATTGACGCTTTACTTGCATCTTTCTGAAAAATAAAGTCAATGTCAGCACCTGCCAAACCCATCTACTGGTCGGTGATCCTGCCGGTCGCTGCGGTCAAACTCATCGCGCATCTGCTCACCAACGTCAACTATGGTCTCCATCGTGATGCTTTCTTGTATCTGGCTTTAGGGCGACACCTCGATTTTGGTTATTGGTCGAATCCACCACTGATTGGCTGGGTGGCCTGGTTTGTGCAGACTTTTCTGGGCGATTCGATGTTTGCTGTAAGACTTATACCTACTTTGCTGGGCACCACGATTCTCCTTATCACTGCACTGATCGCCCGGGAAATGGGCGGCGGGAAATACGCTCAATTTCTCACTGCATTTGCTATGCTGTTGTCGCCTACGCTGATTCGTCCCAGTTGGATGTTTCAACCCGTGATATTTGACATTTTTTTCTGGACACTAAGTATTTACTTCATTGTGCGTTATTTACGCAGTGAAGACAAACGTAATGTATTATGCTTCGGACTTACACTCGGTCTGGGGCTTTTGAATAAATATAATCTTGCGTTTCTGCTATTTGCACTGATTCCGGCGCTGCTGGTCACGCCTCAGCGGAACTTGCTCTGGAACAGGCAGACACTTTGGGCTGCGTTGATCGCTTTGGCAATTGTAACTCCAAATCTTATTTGGCAATATGTGCGTGATTTCCCGGTGATTACGCATATGCAAGAATTGGCACGTAACCAGTTAGTGAACGTTTCTTCTTTCGATTTTATAATGGACCAATTTCTAATGAATATCAGCACGGATATTCTTTGGATACCTGGATTGTTCTTCTTGTTTTTCAATCAAAAAATGCGCCCCTTCCGGCTTATCGGCTGGCTTTTCGTATTTACCGTTTTGATTTATCTGATTTTAAGTGGCAAGAGTTATTATACGATTGGAGTTTACCCGGTGATGATCGCGGCGGGCGCTGTATTTTGGGAAAATCTAATATCAAAAACCTGGCTTCGGGCTTTAATTCCGGTCGTTATGGCGCTTTTGCTGGCGCCGATTTTGCCCTTGGGTATTCCGTTTTTATCGGTGCCGAAAATGGCAGCGTACTGTCAATACCTGGCCGAAGACGTGGGCATGGATTTTGCCACCCGCTGGGAAGATGGGCAGCAGCATGCTCTGCCGCAGGATTATGCCGATATGCTGGGATGGAAAGAGCTGGCGGCTCATGTTGTAGAAGCTTACAACCAAGTGGAAGACAAAGAACGGGTATTGATTTATTGTGAAAATTACGGACAGGCTGGCGCTATTGAGTTATATTCAAAAGACGCAAACCTGCCGCCAATCAATAGCTTTAGCGATAGCTACCGCTTGTGGATTCAGCAAAAAACCGATGCACACACCTTTATATATGTCAACGATGAATTGGGTGAGGATGTGGCACAACTTTTTGAGGATATTCAAATTGTGGGAGCCATTGAAAACCCTCATGCCCGGGAATTCGGTACCACGGTTTATCTGTGCCGTAAGCCACGGGAATCCTTCGGTGAGCTATGGGAGATGCGAGTAGGGCAGGCTCTATCGAGGCGGTGATTTTTAAAAGAAAATTCTATCTTGTGTAAAAAATAGAGAGGATGACACTCCAGGAAATTACCAAAATGTTTGACGACCACGCGCACAAAATGCCGGCCATTGGCAAGACCATGAAGCTCGTCTTTGATGAAGGTATTGTTTTTATTGATATGGAAGGCGAAAACGCGCTGGTTTCCAATGAGGACAGAGATGCCGATTGTACCATCACCACCAAAATTGAAACATTGGAAGCCATGCGCAAGGGCGAACTGAACGCTATGATGGCGGTGATGAGCGGCAAGGTCAAGATCAAAGGCGACATGGGCGTGGCTATGCAGCTTCAGGCACTGTTGAAGGACTAGTACTATGGATGGGCAGCAACCCAGACTTCACCGTCTTCGAATATTTCCTTTTTCCAGATCGGGACGGTCTGCTTGAGCGTATCGATCACCCACTTGCAGGCTTCGAAAGCTTCTGCCCGGTGGGGCGTAGAAACCGCAACTATAACGGCGGCATCACCTATATGTAAAGTGCCCACCCGGTGGTGGATGGCGATTTTTTGCACTTGCCACTGCCGGCAAGCCTGGTCGGCTATTTTACGCATCTCCGCAATGGCCATTGGTTCATAAGCCTCGTATTCCAGGTTTACGACTCTCCGACCTTCCGTATTATCACGCACCGTACCAATAAAGACATCCACCGCACCTGCGCCGCCGCTTAGCGCAAAATCAATGCAGGCCTGAGGATTCAGGGCTTTTTCTGTAAGTTGAATATCGATCATTTAAGGAAGGTTTAGAGGGTTAAAAGGGAATTTTCGCCAACCGGAATCCAGGTTTTTTTCCGTGCCTTCCGCTCTCCAAGTCACCATATCTCTCCGTCACTTATCCTCCGCTTACCGGAGGAATCAGTACTACTTCATCGCCCGCCTGAATCGTCTCACCGTCCTCGGCATAGCCGCCATTTACGGCAATAGCCATGGATGCTAACTTCTCCAACTCAGGAAATTGCCCATTCAGCGTTTTTTTCAAGCCTTCCACAGTAGCGCCTTCCGGAACGGAAAACGTCAGTTCTCTACCACCAATAATATCCTTGGCAACGCCAAAAGCGAGAATTTTTATTTGCATTTGTACGAAATTTCAGGTTAATACTTGAAAAATTTTTCGAGAAATCATCCAAAAATACAACAGCTTTTGTCAAAAAAAGGTCAAAATACAGAGTGTTCGAAAATCCAAATTAAATATCGTAAGAATATGGTTATAAAGACAAAGTAATAAACAAACATATTGTTAACCATGAAAATCATTATAAAAGTATTCATTGTCCCAAAGTATTTATTACGCTTGTTACATTATTTTTGTAAAATGTTAGTAACTTTTATTTAAAAAGTGTTGACATAAAGCGCATTAGAGGTTATCTTTGCGTCCGAACATAAAAATTAATGAACTTTACCCTTACAATCCTTCCTATATTCATTAATACCACTAAATGAATTAATAATTACATCTTAAAATTTAATAATATTAACTAAACTCGTCATTTCGACGAATTGGGGTGGTTACCCAGTTATTTTTTTATTAAACAATAAATAATGAAATTCCCATGGACATTGGTTACCCTGATGGTAGCTTGCTACCTCTTGGTGCCTCACACAACACAAGCGCTGCCCTTCGGCGCATCGGAAGATCCCAGCAACCGATGGAGTACCCACACAGAAGGAGCGATCGAAGAAAGACTGGAGCGTATTCAGCTTCCTTTCGATGTCAAGTACAATGCAAAAGTACGTTACTACATTAAAGACTACGTTGCGACAGGCTACAGACAGACCGAAGAGATTTTAGGACGATCCCTACTGTATTTCCCGATTTTTGAGCACTATCTGACTATCTACGGACTACCGAAAGAACTCATGTACCTGCCGATTGTGGAATCGGCACTGGATCCTACCGCCAAATCGCCCGCAGGTGCGGCAGGTCTTTGGCAATTGATGCCGGCTACCGCCAGACAATACGGACTGAAAATCGATTACCGAATAGATGAGCGACTTGATCCTTATAAGTCAACCGAAGCAGCTGTGAAAATACTGGCTGATCTGTACAAGCAGTTTGGCGACTGGCGCCTGGTGCTGGTGGCTTATAATTGTGGTCAGGGTAAGGTATTGCAGGTGATGCGTGCCGCCAACTGCAAGGACTATTGGGAAATGGAAGCCCATCTGCCGTCGCAGACACAGCGTTATGTGCCTGCTTTCGTTGCTGCTGCTTATGTGGTGAACTACTACGAGCATCACAACCTGAAACCGGAGTATCCGACGCTGCATTTGCGCGAAACGCGGGCTTTGAAAGTGTATGAATCGCTCTCTTTTCAAGAGATTGCTTCTTCCTGTGGTTTGTCGCCATCTACGGTCAAGTTGCTGAATCCGGGGTATGTACAAAATTATATCCCTAAAAGCTCGAAAGGATACTTCCTTACCCTTCCTGCCAGCGCAGTGTCGGTTTTCAAAAGTTATCAGGCGGGTAAGGCGATTGCAAATCTGAAGTTTGCAGTGCCGGCTAATTCCTTCCAGAGTACTTATGTGGTAGCCAAAGGCGATCGCATTGAAAACCTCGCGAGTCTTTTCAAATGCTCCGTGGAGGACATTATGAAATGGAACTCCCTGACTGAACCGGATGTGTTTGTTAACCAGGAATTGATCGTGTTTTTACCAGGCGAATTGTCGAAGCGGGCATAGAAAATTTATACTAGCCTTATAATAATGCCACATTTCTCTCATGAAGGATGTGGCATTTTATATTTTTACATACCTTGTGTAAATATTTTTGAATATTTGAAATAAGAAAGCGCATTGTTATAATTGCGTGTAAATATTGTGATATTGTTTATTTATTGAATTAATATTTTTTTAATGTAAATTGTGGAAAACTTATATTTTGAAATATTTGACAATTGCAGATAATTATATTAATTTTATACTTTCTTTCTGAGAGTATTCTACCTACCTGAATATCATTTCCCTGAAGATGTATTTGACCTTGTGCGATTATTGTAATAATCGTACGTGACTATTTCCCTGAGACCTAAATACATTACTATGGAACGCCCCATGTTATCTGTATGTGGTGTGTGGCTGCTGGTGACGCTTTTTGCTTTACCAGTATTTGCACATACCGCATCGCAACAAAAACAAGTTTCGGACAAACTTATTTACTCGAATTTACACAATTTAAAAATTCCTTTTCCGGCGCGCTGCAGCACCAAAATCAAGCGACTCGTATGGGAGCAACTGACGCTTGGACGTCGGGAAACGGAAAAAACACTTGGACGCTCGGCGGTCTATTTCCCTGTCTTCGAGTATTTTCTGGAGCAGTACAACCTGCCGGAGGAATTAAAATACATTCCTTTTGTAGAATCCAGGATGAAAATCCGTGCCGAATCGCCCGCCGGAGCCAAAGGACTCTGGCAGTTTATGGATTATACCGCTGTACAATACAAGCTCAAAGTCAATGACTCAGTGGATGAAAGGTTTGATCTCGTACGCTCGACTGAAGCTGCGGCCCGGTTGCTTGATGATTTGTACGGAGAGTTTGGAGACTGGCTTCTGGTGCTGGCAGCATATAATTGTGGACCGGGCAGAGTCCGGCGCGCTATTCGCCAGGCCGGGAGTGACCATTACTGGGACCTGGAACCATATCTGCCGAGGCAGACCCAGGGATATATTCCTTCTTTTATCTCGGCAGTTTATGTAGTAGAATATTACGAGCAGCATGGCTTGCACCCCAAAAAATTTCGGCACTCCTTTCAGGCTTTAAAGGCGCTGAAACTGAGTCATTTTACTACTTTGCGTGCAGTGGCAGCAACCACCGGATTGCCGCTGCATACTGTGAGACAACTAAACCCCGGTTACCAGCAGGAGATAATTCCCGCCAGCAGTCGCGGGAATTATCTGGTCCTGCCCGATTCGGCAATGTTGACTTATGAAAGAGCGTTGTTTAGGGAGAAAATTGGCTTCGAAAGAGTGGAGCCGTTCAGCCGGGAATTAAGCCCCGAGCGGATTGCGCTGGAACTCATGGAATTCCCTCCGGTGACATTACACAAAGAATCCTGGAATGCCGGTTTTAGCTGGCAGTTTTTGATACATCCCCAAAAAACCTTTCTGCGGAAAATTTCCGCTATTATTTTGAATCCATTAATTCTCTTTCAAAAAGACGCATGATTTGGTGAAAATCCGGGGAAAAAATATCAAAATGGAAATTTTTCCCCGATTTCCCTTCCTCATCCCATAAATTTCTGCTAAACTTCGGGTGTCAAATCTTTTCACCCTCAAATTAGCAGTATGCAAACCCTTTTCGCGTATATCACCTGGGATGCTTCCCCGGAAATCGTTTCCATTGGTCCGTTGACGTTTCGTTGGTATGGCTTGCTTTTCGCAGCCGGTTTTTTGATCGGCTTGTACATGGTACGCCGGATGTTTAAAGAAGAGAAAGCGCCCGATGCCTGGCTGGATAAGGCTTTTATTTATATCGTCGTAGGTGCGGTGCTTGGCGCGCGGCTGGGGCACGTGTTTTTTTACGATTGGGAGTATTACTCCAAAAACCTGGCGGAAATACCGATGGTTTGGCGGGGCGGGCTGGCGAGTCACGGCGGTGCGATCGGTGTTATTCTGGCTTTATGGATTTATTCGAGAACTGTCACCAAAAAGTCCATTCTCTGGATTTTAGATAAAGTGGTAGTGCCAACGGCACTTGCCGCCTGTTTTATTCGCCTGGGCAATTTGATGAACTCCGAAATTCTGGGCAAACCGGCGGATGTTCCTTGGGCTTTTATCTTCGTTCGCGAGGATGATGTGCCGCGCCATCCGGTGCAGTTGTACGAATCCCTCAGTTATCTTGCAATATTTTTTATCCTTTATTACGTTTATTGGAAAACCGACAAGCGGCATAAGCCGGGTTATGTTTTTGGATTATTTCTGGCGCTGCTCTTTGGCGTACGCATCATCTGGGAATATTTCAAAGAAAGCCAGGGTGGATTTGAAAGCGCTCTCGGTGATATTATGAGCACGGGGCAACTGCTGAGCGTGCCTTTTGTGCTGATTGGGCTGTATTTTATGTTCCGGAAAACGCCCGATAATTCCACAAATAAAAAGAAATGAAAATGCAGATAGTACTGTCCTTTATTCTTGCCAGTTGTGTGTTTTGCACTTGGCCCGAGTCCTCGACTGTTTCAGCAATCGGTTATGATTTGGAAAATCCCGATCAGACCTTTAAAATGCCAAAAAGGTTACAGGAAATTTCAGGTTTGGGCATAACGGCTGATGGAAAGAGCCTGGTGGCGGTGCAGGATGAAGATGGAATTGTGTTTTTTGTAAATAAAACCACAGGTAAAGTAGAACGAGAGATAGATTTTTGGGACGATGGTGATTACGAAGGCGTAGAAATGGTCGGAGATGATATCTGTGTGGTGAAAAGCTCCGGTACGGTTTATTACATCCAATCCAATGGTAGCAAGTATGACAAGGTAGAAAAATATAATTTTTTTCTCGACAGCGATAATGATGTGGAAGGGCTGGCTTATGATGCTGGTAATAACCGCTTGCTCCTGGCTTGCAAGGCAAAAGCAGGAAAAGGCGCCGAGTTCGATCAGAAAAAGGGCATTTATAGCTTTAATTTGGCTACGATGCAACTGGAGGCAGAACCGGCGTTTACAGTAAGTCTGGATGATGTATTAAATTATTTGAGCAGGTCTAATTACTTGGAAGACAAGGATAAATTATTGGAGCGTTTCAATGAAGATGCCGACGAATTTGCTTTTGCGCCTTCTTCGCTTGCGATTCATCCCCTGACCGGGCAGATTTTTATCCTGTCCTCTGTCGGTAAAATGCTGATGGTGATTGATCATTCCGGAAAAATTGTTCATTTGCAAAAACTAAAAAAGAAAGTTCATCCTCAGCCCGAAGGTATTTGTTTTGACACCGATGGCACGATGTACATCGCCAACGAAGGCAAAGATGATGACCCTGGGAAAATTCATGTTTTCAAAATGAAATAAGTCTTGCTTAGAACCGATTTTTCGCTTCATTGTTTCATATTAAATATGTTTATCACGGCAAGGCATTGTAAACAATGATGTAAAAGCTTGGAAATTTAGCGCAATTGCCTGAATTTCGCGCTGCAAATCTGAAGTCTATTGTCTAAAAATCTAACATCTAAATAAAATGAGCGTTGTAGAAATGCGGGTTCCCACAATCGGCGAATCCATCAACGAAGTAACCCTATCCCAATGGCTAAAAAAAGACGGCGACTACGTAGAATTGGACGAGCCCATCTGCGAATTCGAATCTGATAAAGCCACCCTGGAATTCCCGGCGGAAGCTTCGGGCAAATTGATCCACGTAGCCGGCGAAGGCGATGACCTGGAGATCGGCGCCTTAGTGGCAAAGATTGATACCAGCGCGGCCAAAGAAAACGGGGCATCCAAATCCGCCGAGCCAAAATCCGAAAAGAAAGAAGAGAAAAAAGAAGAATCGAAGCCTGAAACTCAGCCAAGCGCTGCTACCTCCGAGCGTAAATCATCTTCATATGCTACCGGACACCCATCTCCTGCGGCTTCCAAGATATTGAAGGAAAATGAAATTGCTCCGTCGGACGTAGAAGGCACTGGTAAAGAAGGTCGCATTACCAAAGAAGACGCTCAAAAGGCAGTAGAAGCCAAGAAATCCGAGCCGAAACCAGAACCTAAAAAAGAAGCGCCGAAACAAGAAACTCCAAAAATGGAGGTCCGTTCCAAAGAAGTGTTCAGTCGGGAAACTTCCCGCAAGAAAATGAGCCGCATGCGTCGCACGATCGCCAAGCGCCTGGTAAGTGCCAAGAACGAAACCGCGATGCTGACTACGTTTAACGAGATCGACCTGACCGAGGTGATGGCCTTGCGCAGTAAGTATCAGGATAAGTTTGTAGAGAAATATGGTATTAAGCTAGGTTTTATGTCGCTTTTCGCGAAAGCTTGCGCCAAAGTATTGCTGGAAATGCCGGATGTGAATGCGCAGATCGACGGTGAGGAATTCATCTATCACGAATATGCCGATATTTCCATCGCTATTTCTACACCGAATGGCTTGGTGGTACCGCCGATCCACAATGTAGAATCCCTGAATTATGCCGAGATCGAATACAAATTGAAAGAGCTTGCGGATAAAGCGCGCAAGGGCACTTTGTCGCTGGAAGAAATGCAAGGAGGTACCTTTACGATTACCAACGGCGGCGTGTTTGGTTCGCTGATGAGTACACCCATACTGAATGAGCCGCAGTCGGCAATACTGGGCATGCATGCCATCAAGGAACGCCCGATGGTGGTGAATGGCAAGGTGGAAGTACGCCCGATGATGTATGTAGCTTTGTCTTATGATCACCGCGTGATTGACGGCAGCTCTTCGGTGACCTTTCTCGTGAAAGTGAAAGAATTACTGGAAGATCCGGTGGCGATGCTGCTGGATATTTAAAATATGATAATCGGAATGCGAGATTTAAAATTTTTCTGATCTCACATTTCAATTTTTTTATTTTTGTAGTATGACACTACAAGAATTATTCAACCTCATTGCCGAACAACCGGCTTATATCATTTTCTATTTTGCAATTATCCCCTTTGCGGCCTTTATCGCAGGCCTACTGAGCAAAGGAGAGGGACACCTTGCGCCCTGGAAAATTTTGTACGCCATTCTGATCTATGCAGTCTGTATTCCCGGGATTTTTGCGATTACGCTGGATGTCTATTTTTTCCTGTTTGAAAAGCGCAGTATTCTGGACACGGATATTTATACCCAAATCCTGCCCGTCATTTCAATGGTTGCCACCCTGCTCATCATTCGCCGCAATGTAGATTTCGATTATATCCCGGGGTTTGACAAAATTTCAGGATTGATTACAATGATCGCTGCCACACTGGGCATCATGTGGTTCATTGACCGCACGCATATCTATGCCATCTCTTACCTGCGTTTCGAGGTAGTGGTGCTGATTTTCTTTGCCTTATTGCTGATTATTCGCTTCGGCTGGTCGAAAATTTTTCGATCGCCTGCGCGCAGCCAAGCTTAATTGGCGTCTTTAACCAACTCAACGTCGCGAAGCGTATAAATCAAACGATTCACATCCGAATCATTCAATTCAAGTTTGCCTTTGATGACGATCGGGTCGGCAGAGTATTTGATCGCTTCTTTGGAATATACCTCCATTACCGTTTCCGGGCCGGCGCCACCGCAGAAAAAGCACATATTATAAGGATAAGCGGAGAAGACAAATTCTTTGTGGCTCTTGTAACCTTCCACCGGGATCACGTAGCCTTTTACTTTGACTTCCTTACCCGCCAGTTTTTTTACATCGTCGCTAAATACCGGCACATCCACCTTGAAGCCCAGCATTTCGTCGTATTGCTTTTTAAAAGTAATTTTTGCCAGGGTTTTCCAAACATTTTCAGGCGACTGAGCCTGCACGGTAGTGGCAGATGCAGCAAGAAATACGGTGGCAACTATTGCAATCAGCACTTTTTTCATAAGCTTTTTTATTTTTTAGAACACCAAAATAACGAGATTGTATCGAAAAATATATTTAAGGCTCTGTTAAAGTATTCAGTCGAGAAGACGCAGTTTTTATTTAATATTCAGAATTTTCTTCAAATCCGACTCGCTCACCGTCAGTAATCCCGGTTTTACCAAACGTTCGGTCAGGATTCGCCAGTTGTTATTTTGCTGAAAAATTTCCCTGAATAAAGGCAAAGCTTCGGAAATTCGTTCCAGATTCGCCAGGTTCACCGCTCGCCAGAACTTCATTTCTTCATTCTCCGGAAACATCTTACTTGCCCTCAGATACTCCTCCAGAGCTTTTGGGGTATCACCTTTTTCTAAGGCCAGGTCGCCACGGTTCATATGCTCGTATGCCCGATGCGTTTTCAGCAGGCGCTTCAATTCAGCAATCGGTTGTGTATGGTCATCCACCCGCAAATCCACTTTCCGGTCGATCCAGGGTTGTCCGGTATTTTGACCCGACACGACCAGCAATGCTGCCGACTGTTGACCTCTAATATCGCCCCCTTTAGCCTGCGCTGCTTCCAGCGCTATGAGAAGGCGCTCCGCCAGCGGTTGCCCTGCCGATTTTTCGAAAGCCTGTGCCATTGCTGGCCAGACACGATTGTTCAGCATCATATTGGCTTGGACGGCATAACCATCACCAATCAAGTGTCCCGTCGCTTCGATGCAGAGTTTTCCGGTGTAAGCAGTAGCATTACCCTTAGCATCCACGATACCTAATTGCCGAAAATCTCGTCCTTCGTCAGTAGCAAGTAATTGATTTGCCACCTGTTGCGCCGAAAGACCTTTTTTTAAAAGTGCCAAACCTTCCGGTCCAAAAGCCGGATTTACAAAAGATTGCGTAGCAATGACGCCTACACCCGCTTCTCCCCAAATAACCAAGGAACCTACCGAAAACCAATGAGACTGAACCGCAACGCCTATATCGCCGGTTTCAGCATCGTATGCTACAATTGAATAAGTATGTGCTAGAGGCTGATCGCCGTAAACAGAAGGTGATTGAGCAAAAATGAAGATGGAAGGTAGAAATACCAGGATTGCAAAGACGTACGATCTTATGGTTGAAGGAAAAAGCAGTGTAAAAGTGTTTTTGATAAACGTACTTACGTCAAATATTTTTAAATGTTTCATTATGCTTCGGCTAAAGTTTCAGAAATATCGGTGTTTCTCGCCTGAATTGCCGGAATCACAGCAGCTATAAAACCAATGAGCAATGCTGCCCCCAGCAGATACAACTCTTCTTTCAGAAAAATTTTGCCGGAGAACGAGTAGCGATAAGATTCTTTCATCACCCCGGATAAAACCTCCATGCTCACATGACTCAGTGCGATGCCGATAATATAGCCTAAAGCCGCCAATAGCAGGCCTTCCAGAATAATCAGCGTGAAAATTTTACCCGGAGAGGAGCCCATTACCCGCATCAGCGCCAGTTCGTACTTGCGATCCTTCAAAGACGAATACAGCGAAATAAACACGCTCAAGCCGGAGACAAAAATAATGACCAAAGCCAGCGCCCGCAGCGCTTCTTCACCGGCGCCCATCATGCTGTACAATCTATTGATCTCGATGGCTGGGGTAGCAGCCTGCAAATCGGTATTTTCATTGATGGCGCGTTGCATGTTCAGTGCCTGGTAATTTCTGGCTTTGAAAATAGCCATCACCGAGGTGATTTCTTTGTCCGGGAAATTGAGCAGAGGCGTATTTACATCGCCATAAGCCTCATGCTGACCATGATCTGCATGATCCTCCTCTTCTGAATCGGTTTCTGCCAATTGCCCATTGCTTACTTCCGACTCTCCTTCCGAATTCCCATTTCCCACTTCAGATTCTTCCGCCTCATGCTCATGCACCAGCCAAATGCTTTGCGGCGGCGTCAAAATCAACTGATCGATCACCGATCCCGTTGGTTGTAAAATCCCCACCACGATGAACGGCGCGCTATCGCTGTGTTCCAAATTTTCATCCATCACAAAACCATGCGAACTAAAAAACTGATCGCCGACCTTTAGATTTAATTCCTCTGCCACGCTTGCGCCCAGCGTCACTTCAAAAGGCTTGACCCACAAGGCTCCCTCGCCGATTTGAGCATTGTACAATTCCAGGATGGTATGATTCGTACCCACGATTCGATACCCCTGGTAGCTATCGCCCACCGAAAGCGGCACCGCCGTTTTGATAAGCGGATGCTTTGGATTTAAAAATGCCTTTACTTCATCGATCGTCACATTTCCCGTTGGTGCGTCGATATGGTACATACTGTTGAGAATCAGTTGCAGCGGACTACCCTTCGCGCCGATCACCAGATCGATACCCGCCAGGTTTTTTTCGAATTTCTCCTGCAATTGGGTATTCAAAAGCAACAACAAGGAAATCAGTCCGACGCCCAAAGCAAATAATACCAGACTCAGCAGCATCGAGAGCGGCTTATTCGTCAGATTTTTCCAGCTTAATTGTAATAAGTTCATACGTTTGATGTTTGGAGGTTTGGAGGTTCCATAGAATGCAAGTCTGGCATCTTCCAATCCGGCATCTGGTATCTATAAAATAATCTGCTTCTCAAATTTTTCCTTCAATCTTCCATCATGCGTCACCACCAGCAGCGTAGCGCCGACTTCATTGGCTTCACGCTCGATCAGTTTGATCACTTCATCGCAATTCACATCATCCAGTGCAGAGGTGGGTTCATCAGCAAGGACAACTGTGGGTTTGTTCACCAATGCTCTGGCGATGGCCACGCGTTGTTGCTCTCCCTGGCTCAGCCGATTCGGCTTGGATTTGAGCTTGTGACCCACATTCAGATGGTTTAGCAATTCCGCGATGCGTTCCCGGTTGATCTTGACACCCGCCAGTTGCTGCGCCAGCATCAGATTTTCTTCGACGGTCAGAGATTTTACAAAATGCGCTTTTTGAAAAATAATGCCGATATGCCTGCCCCGGAATTTATCAAGCGCCGAGGAGGTGAGTTGCTTCAGATCGGTGTCGGCTACTTTCACGGAG
Source organism: uncultured Saprospiraceae bacterium (assembly GCA_964523725.1). Lineage (GTDB taxonomy): Bacteria > Bacteroidota > Bacteroidia > Chitinophagales > Saprospiraceae > JADJNW01. The sequence goes on along the minus strand of CAZGAU010000114.1, from coordinate 1,212 downwards.
CCGTTTTTTGCGGTCAGTAAGCCGCCCAGCAGATGCAGTAGCGTTGTTTTGCCGCTGCCCGATTGCCCCAACAGGAGCCAGTGCTCACCTTTTTTACAATGAATATCCGGGAATTTCAATCGGGTTTCGCCGTCGTATGCGTATTGTAGATCAGATGTTTGTAACATAGGGAAATTTTACAACGTTGTTGCAAATATATAAAAATGTGTCCTGTAAGAAAGACAATCTGCCAACTTGACTTTTTCCTCACAACCTTTTAATTTGCAAGCGCGTTTAGAAATTAAGAACGATGAAGCATTTTTCAAATATAACTAACAGCATTATTATCATTGGATTGCCACGCAATCTGTGAGATGCTGTTGCCTGAAAAAATGAAAAGCTCTGACAGATTGCGGTTTGTCAGAGCTTTTTGTTTTGCTATTTTTGCAAATCTTTTTGCAAAGGAGTTTGGCGCACTTCAAAAGTGTGCCAAGCTTAATCTTGAAATAAAAATTAAAAATCTGCCACACTCCAAAGTGCGGCAGATGTAAATCAAAATACGATGTATAAAGAGTTCAAAAACCTGAACCTGCCCGAAATCGATAAGGAAATCCTGAAATTCTGGGAAGCGCACCGGATTTTCGAGCGGAGTGTGGAAGAGCGTGATTCGGCGAACAGTTACGTGTTTTACGAAGGTCCGCCTTCGGCGAATGGCTTGCCCGGCATCCACCACGTGATGGCGCGCACGATCAAGGATATTTTCTGCCGTTTTCATACGATGCAAGGGCAGCGCGTGGAGCGCAAAGGTGGCTGGGATACGCACGGTTTGCCCATCGAACTGAGCGTGGAAAAAGAACTCGGCATCACCAAGGAAGATATCGGAAAGTCCATTTCCGTCGATGAATACAACCAAAAGTGCCGCGAGACGGTCATGCGTTATAAGGACCTGTGGGACGACATCACCCGTAAAATGGGCTATTGGGTGGATCTGGATAATCCTTACATCACTTACGAAAACGAGTACATCGAATCAGTCTGGTATTTACTGAAGCAATTGTACGACAAAGGCTTATTGTACAAAGGCTACACCATTCAGCCCTACTCTCCCGCCGCAGGCACGGGCTTGAGTTCGCATGAGCTGAATATGCCGGGCACCTACAAAGAAGTGAGCGATACGACCGTGGTGGCGATGTTTAAAGTGAAAAAAGACGATAAATCGGCATTTTTGTTTGA
>CAZGAU010000113.1:2210-17800 GCA_964523725.1 uncultured Saprospiraceae bacterium | reverse complement strand
CACCTTGCTTTCCACTCCTTTTTTCCTTATTTTTGTGCATTATGGAAAATATCATAGATCGCATTACCATTAATCCCGAAGTGTCGCACGGCAAGCCGAGCATTCGCAATATGCGTTTCACGGTAGCACAGTTGCTGGAGTTGCTTGCGGCGGGTATGACGCATGAAGAAATATTAGCAGATTATCCGTATCTGGAAGAAGCAGATATTCAGGCTTGCTTGCTATTTGCTGCTCGTATGGCGAATATCAAATCCATTATTCCGCTTGCCGCTGCTTAAATTATGTTGAAATTTATCGTTGATACTCAACTCCCACCCAAGCTGGCAAAGTTTCTATCGGACAAAAACTATGATGCCATTCATACCACCTTTTTTCCAAATGGGCATTTGCTGCAAGACAAGGAAATTCGGGAGATCGCTATTCAGGAAAATAGAATTATTGTGACGAAAGACAATGACTTTTTTGATAGTTATCTTACAAAAGGCGCACCACCACTGGTCTTACTGCTCCAATTTGGCAATATCAAAAACGACGAATTGATTGCTTATTTTCAACAGGAATATTCGAATATCGAAGAGCTGTTTGATCATGGCGCGGAATTGATACTATTTGACAAAACACAATTAACGGTTTATTGAATTTTTGACATAACAAAGTTTGTATTGTAATATCAAGCCTTCAAAAGAAACTTCATAATTGTAAACAGCAGCTTGGCTCTTCTTACCGTAAAATTATGAGTTTGTTGCCTTGATATTTTTATACTCACAAAACTTAAGATTTCAACAATCCACACCAAAATCCATTATCTTTGCACCCGAATTTTAAAATAGCATAAGGACTAACGACTATTCGACTGTCTGACTAAAAAACTATGATTACAGCATCCAATATATTTTTGCAATACGGCGGCAGAATTTTGTTTGACGGCATCAATGTAGTGATTAGCGACCGCGATAAAGTGGGTTTGGTAGGTCGCAATGGCGCCGGAAAATCTACTTTCCTGAAAATTATTGCCGGTGAGATCACGCCCGATGAAGGTTCGGTGACGCGCCCGTCCAATAGTACGATCGGTTATTTGCACCAGGAAATGAATATTCCCAAGGGCAAGACGGTGATGGAAGAAACGCTCACGGCTTTTGATGAATTGCGCAAACTGGAACATCGCCTCGCCGACATGCACGACGAACTCGAGCGCCGCACCGATTACGAAAGCGATAGCTACTTCAAATTTCTGGAGGAATATTCTACCCTGAACGACCAGTTTCACCTGCTCGGGGGCGACGATATGCAGGCTCAGGCGGAGCGCGTGCTGAAAGGGCTTGGTTTTAAACAAAGCGATTTCAACCGGCAGACAACCGAATTCAGCGGGGGCTGGCAGATGCGGGTCGAATTGGCAAAAATGCTTTTGCAACGCCCGAATTATCTGCTGCTGGACGAACCGACCAACCACCTCGACATCGAGTCGATCATTTGGCTGGAAGGTTTTCTCGAAGATTATCCCGGCGCGGTAATTTTGATTTCGCACGATAAGCAATTTCTGGACAATGTGACCAAGCGCACCGTGGAAATCGAGCTGGGCAAAGTATTTGACTATAAAGCGACTTACAGCAAATACGTAGAAATGCGCAAGGATCGCCGCGAAAAGCTGCAATCCGCCTACGAAAACCAGCAGAAAATGATCGCGCAAAAAGAGCGCACGATCAACCGCTTTATGGCCAAAGCCACCAAAACCACGATGGCGCAATCCATGCAAAAGCAACTGGATAAAATTGAGCGCATCGAAATCGACGAGGAAGATACCGCAGGTATGAAACTGCAATTCCCGCAAGCACCACGCTCGGGACAGGTCGTGGTGGAAGGTAGGCACGTGACCAAAAAATACGGCGAGAAAACCGTGCTCAGCGATGTGGAGATCAAGCTTGATCGGGGCGATCGCGTGGCATTTGTAGGGCAAAACGGTCAGGGTAAGACTACCCTTGCCAAGATGATTGTCAATCAAATTCCGCTGACCAGCGGTGAATTAAAATTGGGGCATAACGTTTCAATCGGTTACTACGCTCAAAATCAGGCGGATGTACTAGACCCGAAGAAGACTTTGCTCGAAACCATGGAAGCTGCATCGCCACCCGAAATGCGCACTCGACTACGCAACATCCTGGGTTCGTTCCTATTCAGCGGCGAGGATGTGGACAAGAAAGTGTCTGTGCTTTCCGGGGGTGAGCGTGCGCGCCTGGCGCTGGCTTGCATGCTCCTGCGTCCGTTCAACCTGTTGGTTCTGGACGAACCGACCAACCACCTGGACATTATTTCCAAAGATATTCTCAAACAGGCGTTGATGGACTTTGACGGTACCATGATCGTGGTTTCGCACGACCGGGAGTTTCTCGCCGGACTGACCAATCGCACCATCGAATTTCGCGACGGGCAGCTCTTCGATTACATTGGCGATGTGAATGCTTTCCTGGAAAAACGCGCGCTCGACAACATGCGCGACGTGGAACTCAGCAGCAAAAACGGCAAAGCAAACAATGCGACCGAGTCCCCCAAATCAGAACTGAGCCATGAGGAGCGCAAGCGCCTCCAGCGCAACGTACAAAACGCCGAACGCGCCGTAGAACGCCTTGAAGAAGAGATCAAAAAAATCGAGCTAAAAATGGCTGATCCCAGTTTTTATGAGCAGCCCGACGCCTCCAGGGTGATGGAACTCCACGGACAAAAGAAAAAAGCCCTGGACGAAGCGCTGGAAGCCTGGGAAGCCGCGCAAATGGAGCTGGAAGAAGCAGGTAATATTTGACATTCTCATATTTATAGCGATAAAAAACCAAAAGCCCCGCGTTTTCACGCGGGGCTTCCGATTATAATATGATTCTACAATAATTTGCTAATTTCCATTATTACCGCCTTCTTTGTTATTCCCCTCCTTTTCTTCATTTTTCTTCTTCTTTTTGAAAGGATTGAACTTATCCAATTCTTCCTTGATCTTATCCACGTCTTTAACCGCGGAAGAATCAATGACCGAGCCAACTTTATCTTTTAATGCATCTTTCGCCTTATTGGCAAGCGAATCCTTGGCGGCTTCGGCTTTTTGACCAAGGACATTTTTCACTGAATCAATCGCTTCTTTGGCGGCTTCCTGCACTTTTTCCTTGCCCTCGGCGATTTTCTTTTCGGCTTCCTCTTTAACTGCTTCTTTGGCGGCTTCAGCCGGAGATCCCGCAACCGCTTCACCATCGGCGCCCAGCAAATTCATGCCCACTTTCGGGTCTTTGATACTTCCGGTCAGATTGAATTGCACGTTGACAAATTCACTTTGTTTCAGGTTCAACCCAAATTTGGAGGCTTCTTTTGCCAACTGGTCATAACCGGCACTTGCTGCTGCGCCAACGCCTGTTTTTTCAAGCAATTTGCGTGGAATCTTGGCTTTGATGATATAGTCAATTTCCTGGCTCAGGCTGTGGGTACCGGCAATTTTCATGTCGATATCCTTATATTTATAGTCAAATTCCTTCACTTCTACCATGCCGTTTTTCAGCTCAAACCAGTTTTTGGAGTTGGTAATTTTCAGATCTTCCTTGAAATAATCCAGATTCAGTTTATTGCCAATCGCCTGGATAGGCTTAAAATTGTCAATTACCGCATTCAGCGTTTCCAGGAAGCCCTGTGCACTTAGCGTTGAAAAATCGGGCATCATATTTTCATTTAATTTACCATCCAGGATCAGGCTGGTATTAAATGTACCTTTTATAAACTGCCCGATCGGCGCCAGCACCTGAAAACTATTAAAAGCATTAAATGATTTTTGAAAATCCATGCTTTGCAGATCATATTTGATGCTGAATGCCGGATTTTCTGTATCTTTTGTATCATAACCGCCGCTCAGCGCCATTTTACCACCCAAAGCGTTAGCCGTTACATCTTCCAACATTACTGCCTGATTAGCAACCACCAGCTTACCAGTGATATTGCTTAGTTCCAGATTGGTGTATAATAGTTTTTTGATATCGGCATTTACATCAATATCAATATTCTTAGGTACCAGAATCGGGTCTAAATTGTCACCCGTAGCAGCCGTAGCGTCCGAGGCAGCAGTTGCTACCGGTTGTACTGCCGGGTCGGAGCCGTCTTCTGTCATGAATTGATTTAAATTCAAATAGTTAGATGCAATATTAATATTTCCGCCAAGGGTCTGATTGTCAAATAGATAATCGAACATATTCGTAATCGTACCCGAAGCCCGGATATCACTATCACCAATCTTAGTGCTCAGTTCCTGAGCGACCAGTTTATTGGGTTTCATATTACCTTTTACAATCGTATTTTTCAGATTGTAGGTATCATAAACGATCTCACCGACCGTGGCGTCCAGGGTAAAATCGAAACGATCAAAAATTTCAACAGGCTCGGCTGGCTGTTTATCTTCAGATGCCGGCAATGCAGGGCTGTTAGATTCTTCTTGCGGCACCCATTCGTTGGCGTCGAAATAATTGGAACGCACCGTAAAGCTGCCACGCATCGTCTTTTTGGGTGAGAAATACGCCAGGATATTATCAACGCGGCCATTAGCTTTAATATCGCTTTTTCCGAGCTTGGCATCGAAATTATCCACCCGTACATTCTGAGGAGTGAAAGCCGCTTTAGCATTATTGATCCGAATCGCCGGATAAGTAGCGTCTTTATAAGTCAAATTTGTAATTTCCGCAACGCCATCCATTTTCACCCTCTCATATTGTTGATTCTCTATATATGATAGGCGCGTTTGGGCTTCAATATTGGCGGCAATTACACCGTTCAGATCCATGCCGTCCATCGGGAAAGCTTGTGATAATTCCTTTAAATTGAGCACACCGTCAATTTTAGTATCGATATCCGGATCAGAAATAGGCGTTTTCAGATTAAAAATAGCTTTAATCGGGTTGCTGCCCAATTTCATGGCAAACGTCGGCACATTTACCACCATATCATCAAAATTGCTGCTTGGGCTATTTATATTTACTTTCGTATTAATATTGGAAATACCCATCGGTAAATCCGGATACTTTACATTACCGTTTTCCACACCAACATTTACCTGGAACGCCGGATATTGCTCAAGCTCGCCGTTGTAGGTCCCTTTTACAAAACCGCCCAGATCGAATTTCCCGTCTGCTTTCACATTCTCGTATCCTGCAATATAAGCATTCGGAATCATCGAAAGCAGGTTTTTAAAGTCACTCTGCGGCGTTGAAAAAGTCAGGTCCATGGCAATATTGCTGGTGTCAACCAATTGCACAAACCCATCAGCATTCAGCTCCAGTTCATTTACTTTTAATAAATTATCTTTCAGGGTATATTTATTATTCCGCTGATCGATATTAAAAATCGCAGCCAACGTAGTATGGGCGCGCTTGAGGTAAGTAATCCCGCCATAGCGAACCGTCAGGGAGTCGATTTCAGTGTTGGTATCAAGATCATATACATCAATGGTAAAATCGCCAGAGCCGCTATGATGCACACCTTTTGCCAGCACATAAGTGCTCAGGCTTTTGTCGTCGTACAAAATTTCGCCATTTTCAATGCTGTAACGCTGCAAATTCGCCCGAAAGGCGCTCAGGTCAGCAGGTTCTTCAGTGGTCACAACCGTATCAGCGCTGGGTTTGGCGATGTCATAATTGGCACGACCGTCTTCCAGTACATACACATTGACTTTGGGTTGACTTACATTGATAGCCTTGATTTTCAAAGGATTTTCATTGCGAATAACTGACATAATATCCACGGTAATATCCGCCGATTTTACGTCCGCCAGGCGAATGCCTTCAAATGGCTCAATGTTGTCGACCGTGAGATCATACATCCGAACGGTCAGATTCGGAAAGTTCCGGAATAAGGAGAGACTCACGTCGCTGAAATCCATTTTGGCATTCAGGCTTTCGTTGGCTGTCTCTTTAATAGTTATTAAAATCTGGTCCTTAAAAAAGTAAGGTATAGCAACTGCGGTACCAAGCACCAGTATAATAATTGTTCCCAGTGTAATGAGGGCAATTTTTACTCCACGTTTCATTTTATGTTCTTTTATGCGCTTTTAGGTTTAAAACAAGAGAAACACAACTGTTCAAACTTTCAAACCTATCAATTTTTTTTTAGACGTACATTCCTTTAATAGTAACGTTTTTAAATTCAATAAATTTGAAATCGAAAGAAGCTTTAGCAAATTCTTAAAACTTTAGTATTTTTCGAGCTGAGTGTAATTTGAATCACAAATCCCGAACATGTCAAAAACAATACCTGATTTTTTACTGATCGAAGATCAAAACAAGCTCCAGCAATTCAGACGCGAAAACGAAAACATTGGTTGGTTGTGTTTCGATACAGAATTTGTCGGCGAAAAACGTTTTGTTACCAGCCTTTGCCTGATCCAGGTAAAAACCGAACACGGCATTTATTTAATTGATCCTTTCAAAGTCGATGATTTAACTTTATTTTTGGAATTCATTGAAGATGAGTCTATTAAGAAAATCACCCACGCCGGCGATAACGATTATCGTTTGCTCAATTCCCTGTTCGATATCGTTCCAAAAAACATTTTCGATACCCAAATTGCAGCCAGTTTTGTTGGTTACAAATATCCGATTTCTTTTCGCAAACTGGTAGAAGGCGAATTGCAAATAAATCTCAATAAAGGTTACGCGGTAACTGATTGGGAGGTACGCCCCTTCTCCTCCAAACAGTTGCAATATGCATTGGAAGATGTGCTACCCTTAAATGATTTGTGGGAATCTTTATTAATTCAATTGGAGCAACGAGGGCGTATGCATTGGGCGGAGGAAGAATTTGCCCTGCTCGAATCTCCAGATTATTATTACAAAGATCCACATCATGAAGCACTCAACAGCGAACTGATGAAATCGCTCAACAAGCGAGAAAAAATCTTTTTGTTCCGTCTGCTTGATTGGCGGCGTCGTACCGCGGAGGAGAAAAATTATTCCAAAGAAATGGTGCTCCCGGGCAAATTTTTGAGCCATCTGGTGCGTGGCATTGCCTCGGGGCGGGAAGCGCTATTTCGCAATCGGCGCCTGCCGGATAAGATGGTGGCGCAATATGGACATTTATTTGAAGACATGTTCAGAACGCCGGCTACGGATGAAGAAAAACACCTGATAAAACAAATCCCTACAGAAGAGGAGGATGACCCGCGCGAAGAGCTATTACAGGAAATGCTTTATTTGCTTGTAAAATACAAATGCATGGAAACCGGCTTAACACCATCGTTGGTGCTACCGCGTAATTCGATCAAAAAACTCAGAAACGGCGATGAAGCCATAAATGAAAGTTTGAATCACGGCTGGCGTCGGGAGTTGCTTGGCGACAATCTGGTGGCTTGGCTACGCAATTTTGACCGGCTGGATTTGCAAGTTGTGGACAATCGAATTGAGTTGATCCTGAAAGAATGACACGAAACAGGAATGAGAAAATGAGAAGTGATGAAACCGCGGAACAATGAAACAAGAAAAACTACTGAAAATCAATGGTTTAAAAACCACTTTCCGCACGGATGAAGGCAGCGTCGTCGCAGTGGATGGGATCAGTTTTGAAGTTTTCCGGGGTGAAACGGTGGGCATTGTCGGTGAATCTGGCTCTGGCAAATCCGTTACAGCTTTGTCTATTATGCGGTTGCTGGCTTCGCCTCCAGCACAAATCGAGCAAGGCGAAATTACTTTTTTTCCGAAAGATAAAGATGCGGTTAACCTATTACAACTACCTGAAAATCAGTTGCGTCGTTATCGTGGCAACGAACTGGCGATGATCTTCCAGGAACCCATGACCTCACTGAATCCGGTTTTCAAATGTGGGGCTCAGGTCGCTGAGGTGTTTCGTTTGCACCGAAAAATGAACGATCAGGCTGCCAAAGCCGCAGTGCTGGATATTTTTGCCAAGGTTCAATTGCCTCAGCCAGAGCGTATTTATGATGCCTATCCGCATCAAATTTCCGGCGGACAAAAGCAGCGCGTGATGATCGCTATGGCCATTGCCTGCCATCCGAGCCTGCTTATTGCCGACGAGCCAACCACCGCGCTCGATGTAACGGTGCAAAAAACGATCCTCGAATTACTAAATGATCTGAAGCAGGAACTAAATACTTCGGTGTTATTTATTACACATGATTTGGGCGTTGTCGCCGAAATTGCCGATCGTGTATTGGTTATGCATCAGGGTAAAATTGTGGAACAAGGCACGGTGCTCGATATTTTTCAAAATCCACAGCATCCCTATACACAGGGCTTGCTCGCCTGCCGGCCGCCACTCGATTTCAAAATGCGCCGCCTCCCAATGATCGCCGATTTTTTTGATACAAAAGAACAAACATTTCAGGAAAAAGTGGCAGCATTGCGCATTCCAAAAGAAGAAACACAAACCAGACTGCAATACCTTCAGCAACAAACACCACTCCTGCAAATCCAGGATTTAAAAACCTGGTTTCCAGGCAAAACGACCTTTTGGGGCAAAACGCAAAATTACATCAAAGCTGTGGATGGCGTATCATTCGAAGTGTTTCCCGGCGAAACACTTGGCTTAGTAGGCGAATCCGGCTGCGGCAAAACGACCTTGGGGCGCACCATTCTTCGTCTGATCAAAGCAACCGGAGGAAGCATTCAATTTCAAGATAAAGATTTACTGCAACTCTCTGATAATGAGCTTCAGCCATTACGACGCGACATGCAGATCATTTTTCAGGATCCCTATTCCTCTTTGAATCCCCGCAGCACCGTAGGAAATGCCATTACCGAACCAATGCAGATTCACAAGATTGGGCAAAATGAACAGGAGCGCCAGGAGCGCGCCATTGAATTACTGGAAACGGTTGGTCTGGAAAAGCAACATTACTTCCGCTATCCACACGAATTCTCAGGCGGGCAGCGGCAGCGCATCTGCATCGCCCGGGCTTTAGCCTTGAATCCAAAGTTTATTGTGTGCGACGAAGCAGTCTCTGCGCTCGACGTTTCTGTACAAGCACAGGTACTCAATTTATTGATGGAATTGCGTGAAAAACACCAACTTACCTATATTTTTATTTCACATGATCTGTCTGTGGTCAAACTTATGAGCGACCGCATGATAGTGATGAACCAGGGCAAAATCGAAGAATTCGGTCCCGCCGAAGCGGTTTACGCCAATCCGCAATCGGAGTACACTAAAAAACTGATCGCTGCGATTCCCAAGGGTCGGCTGGAGGATATTCAGAGTAGAATGAATATTTGATCAATCGTTCCATCTGGATAGAACCAGCAAACTTTTGTCAAGCTCTACTCTATTGTAATCATGTGATTGAAGTAAATAATCTCTAGGTTTCTTACTTTCAATATCATATGCCTTGGTTTCTATGCTGTTTAATGTTTTAAGAATTTTTTTAATCGGATTTTGTTCTCGATTGATAAATGCCACTTTTAATAAAACCGATAGGCGGTTGAGATCAGTGATGATACTTTTTACAAACTTGATATCGCTGGAAATTAAAGATAACCATGAAAAAATTAGATAAAAAAGAAAAACATCTACTGCAAGTATCACTGAAAATAATAAGTTAGATCTAAGACATTCCAATTGCCAACAATATTCTAAATAAAGTAGCTCTCTTATTACAGGAAAATTTATTAACGAAAATACCAAAAACAAAAAACTAGGTAATCCTTTTCTCTTAAATAAAGTCTTTATTAAATACTGAAGTCTCCACCGCAGGTTTAGTACCAAATCCTGATAAGTAATATTGGCAAAAATTTCATGATTTTCCAATTTCTCATAGATCACGGCGTCCAGGTAAATGGTATTGATTTGATTTTTATTAATTTTATTTATTTCATTATAATTATGAATTGATTGTTGAATCATTTGCTCCACACCGCCCAGATTCGGGCCACTGAAAAATGAATTCTTGTAATGAAAAGCCAGTTCCAGATGCTTTGTTCTTTCCACTTCTTTCCACGTCAGGGCTTCGTCATGCTCGATGGCATATATTTTATCTGCTGCTTCGTATAATTTTCTTTTATATGGCGCAAAAGTCAGATAATGTAAATAACTTTTTACATCACCTTTTTTTCGAGCTATTTCCCAAAGCCTGATTTCCTCCATTTCTCTGCTGGTCTCCTTCGCTTTTTTGGCGTATTTTGAATGCGGATATTTAGTTAAGAAATCACCATATGATATAATGGAATTTTCCTTCGTTGTAGCTTGCCACACTTCTTCAAGTTCTTGCTTTTTTTGTAATGTTTCCGGCAAAATCGGCTCCAAGGCATTAAAGATATGAACGTAAGCATACGGACGGGAATGCCACACCGGACTGCCAACTGGCACCGCGTTCGTAGGAAAAGATTTTATTTTATTAAACGGATAAACACTAAATGGTACCGTTTCAACTAAAACAGGAATCACCAGCAACCGGCCCAGTAAATGTTCTTTCACCAAAATACCGGCTAAATCATGTGAGAACAGAGCCGTACTAAATATTTCCATCCTCACTAATAAAAAAATGATGTCCTTTTTAGGGATCAGACCTTTTAATCTTAATGAAGGAAAATCTTCTGCAATACGAAAATCGGGGTATGAAATGAGTCTTTTATCGATAAATGGTTTTAAATAATGAGCAAACTCGTTTTTAATGGCTTCATCTACCTTTGAATAGATGAACAGGGTTTGTAATGGTGTTGGGGTCTCCATCGGAAATATATTTAAATCAAATAATAATTTCCAATATTTTTTCAAGCTTTTATGTAAAATCAAAGCCTCTTATTGCATATTCCTTTCAAAAAAGCTCATTTGGTAAACGTTTAGTAAATATAACATTATTGCATTAAATAATAAAATAATAATTGTCCCGGAAATATTTTTTTCACTTTCATTCCAACTTTCCGGTCAACCCTGCATCTTTTAATCAGAAATCATCCGAAATGCGCAAAGCATGGATTAGTTTACACCTGATTCCCAATGTTTTGCGATATTTGAAACCAACAAAACCCAGGATTACACGTGCAATCGACGATATCCGAGAAACAACTCCTGACCCAATGCCTCGCGGGCAATCCGCGCGCGCAATATGAATTGTACGAACGCTACATAGATGCGATGTATCACACGGCACAGCGCATGGTAGCAAATACGGCGGAGGCGGAGGATGTGGTGCAAGAAGGTTTCACCAAAGTGTTCCAGCAATTGCATACGTTCAGAGGCGATTCGACCATTGGCGCCTGGATCAAACGGATTATCGTGACTACGGCTTTGACGCATCTGCGGAGTAAAAAGAAATTTCAAGTAGTGGAACTCAATGTGGTCGCGGATGTAGAAGAGGAAGCCCCTGAGGAAGAACCGCTGTGGGATGCGAAAACGATCCATAATGCAATTCAGGAATTGCCAGAAGGTTGTCGGGTCGTGTTCAATTTATTCCTGATCGAAGGGATGCAGCATAAGGAAATCGCGGAAGTGCTGGGCATTTCAGAATCGACTTCCAAAACGCAGTATATGCGGGCGAAGCAATTGCTGCGGGAACGGCTGAAGGGTTTGAGGCAGGGTGATGAGGTGATGGGGTGATTGTGAGCGGAAGTGACTTTGGGACTTGGAGATTTGGTGACGGGGTGAGAAGGTAAATGATAGATCATAAATAGTAAATAAGAAGTAAATGGATAAGCTGGAAAAAAGGATCGGGGAATTGCGGCAAGAGCTGGATGCTGTGGAACAGCCGGATCGTGCCAAAATTTGGGCAAAAATCCAACGCAATCAGGGCTTAACGCCGGTTAAAAATTCCCGGCAAACCATGCGCGGTTTCTGGATGGGCGTGGCGGCGAGCATTGCGGTGTTGCTGGTTGCAGGGGCAGGCTGGTGGGCTTATCAGCAAGTTAATTCGACTCCGGCAGAAGTCGCCGTCAACCTTCCGCCACAGTGGGAACAGGAACAGCAGCAATATCAACAATTGGTAGAAAATAAAATGGAGGAACTCCGGCTGGAAAACATTGATCGGGATGCATACCGGGACGTGTTGAAAGAACTGGAGGAAATCGAACAAATGCAGCAGGAATTTGAAAAAGAGCTTCCTTCCTTACCTAAGGATGATAAGACGATTCAAACATTGTTGCGCTATTATGAACAAAAAATCAGGATTCTGGAAATTTTATCAAGAGAAATTCAACTTAAACAACATGAAGAAGCACGTAATGATACCGACCAAAGTATTTAAATCATTATTATTTCTGGCGCTGATATTTAGTTTTGTAAATATCTCCGCACAAACGGAAAAAACCCGCACCATTGAAAAAACATTTAGTGGCAAAACTGCGCTCTGGGCATCGCACCGCTATGGCGATATTATCATGAAAAAAGGCAGCGGCAACCAGATCAAGGCGGTTTTAAAACTAAAAGCCTCCGGGAATGATACGAATGAACTGGAAAAATTTCTGAACGAATTTGAATTGAATGCCTCAGAATCTGCTGATAATAAGGTGGATATTCAAACCGGTAATTACATTGAATCGTGGAATACGGTTAAGGTAATCGCTACGGTCAAAAGTACCATCAAACTGAAGAACGGCAAGACGTATAATGGCATTTCAAAATTTGATATGACGCTGGAATTATACGTCCCGAAGCTACGTTATGCTACCCTGGAAAATAAATATAATAAAATCCGGGTAGAAGAAGGTACTTCTGATATCCTGCTAATTAACCTGTACGACGGCGAACTGGAAGCGCCCGGTACCTACAGCAAGCTAAACATGGACATGAAATACAGCGAAGCTGAAGTGGGCAATTTTACATCCAGCGAGTCGAAATTATATGATTGTGATATCGTAATGGGCAACGGACAAAGCCTGACATTGGAGTCGAAATACTCAGAAATAAAGGCTGGTAGCGTCCAGAATATTACACTTGATAGCTATGATGACAAATTTACATTCGCCGATGCTAAAGAAAATGTAAAAATAAAAGATAAATATTCCGAATTTACATTTAATGGTGAGGTTGGCGATATCATGTTGGACTTGTATGACAGTCAGGTCGTGGCTGGTAATGCAGGCAATATAAAAATCGCCGGTAGTAAATACACAGAATACACATTTCAGGACACCAAATCGATTGAAATTAATTCATCATATGATGATGCGATTAAAGTTGCCAAAACTGCGTCCTTAAGTGTAAATGAATCCAAATACACCGAGTATGAGATCGGCTCTTTATCCAAAGTATTGAAAATCAAATCTTACGATGATGAAATCCGCGTGCGGAACGTGGGCGGCGAGTTTGAAGAATTTACATTTGATGGTAAATATACCGATGTTACACTACCGATTCCTTCGTCTGTAAAATATGAAATAGAGGCTTATTTAAAATACGGCAAATTATACTTCCCGGAAAAAGAACTGGAGGCAAGCATATATAAAGAAAAGAACAGCGAAATAAATATTCAGGGCAAGATGAAAGGCGCGGGGAGCAACGCTCCAAAGGTAAAGATCAATAGTTATGATGGAACCATCCGACTGAATTAAGTGAGCAGTCGGCAGCGAGCAGTTGGCAGTATCACCAAGTATGAGCTGCTTACTGCTCCTGTTTATTTATCACGGATTTAATTGAAGCAGCAAAATAAGCACCTATTCTTATTTAGATATAGCTTATTCTTGTTTTAATTGCGTTGATTTACAGTGATTTATTCCTGAATTAAGTAAAGAGACAATTTTAAGTTCAAATAAAATATTTTATAAGAAGTTGATTGTCAGATTAATTTGACTTTCGACAATCGACTGTAAAACTGTCCGACTACTTAGCACATCCGCAAATTAGCACATTAACCTAAAATAATTTACCAATCGGTAAAAGCTTTATTAAAAATATCTTCCATTAATTGATTAGAAATTACGCGAATCGCTTCGTCTTGCACGCTGGCGAGGTCTTGCGTACTCGGGAAATCATAGAAAAAGGAAAAATTATTTTTCCAGCCTTTATTTGATTCCAGATTATTAATGTATTCAATCCCAACGTTGATCGTCAGGCGGTTAATAGCCGTAAACTCCCCGGGGCGCGGGGCTTCCGAGGTGACGCGATAATCCACGATCGTACCTTTGAATTCTACATGCGGCTCCGTATCGGCAAAGATCAGCCGTGATTCTGTCCGGATTTTTTCTTTCAGCGCTTCGGTCAGCGTTTGTTCCAGTACGGGCGGCGCATTGTCGGCATTACTTCTGAACTGCTCGACATAATAAGTCTTCACAGCCGGTGAAATACTTACACCACTCAGTGAATAACAAGATTGTTGCAATACAGAAATTGCTATAAAAATAAATAATCCACAAAAAATCATGATTCTATTGCAGATCATATTCTTTTATTTTACGATATAATGTTCTTTCGGAAATACCAAGATCCTGGGCTGCTTCTTTGCGCTTGCCGCTATGCTTGCGTAAAGCCTTGCGAATCAGTTCTTTCTCGTTCTCTTCCAATGATAAATTCTCCTCTACGACTTCCGAATTTTCATAATGCTCATCTTCAATAATGATCGGGCGCATTTGGTCAATGTCCTGATCCACCTCTTCTTCAAAAATTTCCTGAGCCCGTGGCGGCAAATCGGTGATGGTGGAAGCCGACAGGGTTGGCATTTGTAATGCCTGCAAATTTTGGTTATTGGATACCCGAAGGTTATTGCTGACGATCAACTCCGAAATCAGCGATTTCAGGGAATTGAGGTCGTTTTTCATTTCAAATAAAAGCTTGTACAAAATCTCGCGTTCCTGCATCGTGGCCCCGCCGGACTCCGCACCATTTTTCTCGGGAATCATTGGTAAATGCCGGCTGGTGATATTGGGAATAAGACGAATCAATTGCTCCGCGTTTATTACGCGATCTTCAGATAGTACGGAAAGTTGCTCCGCCACATTTTTCAATTCGCGGATGTTGCCAGGCCAGTTATAATTTTCCAACAGCATTCTGGCGCGCTCGTCCAGTTGAATGGGCGTGGTGCGGTATTTTTCAGCAAAATCTACTGAGAACTTCCTGAATAACAGGTAAATATCTTCGCGACGCTCGCGCAAAGCTGGTACGTGAATGGGCACGGTATTGAGGCGGTAATATAAATCTTCCCGGAATTTACTTTTTTTCACTTGCTCTGCCAGATCGATATTGGTAGCTGCGATAATGCGCACGTCGGTGCGCTGTACTTTGGAAGAGCCAACGCGAATAAACTCGCCGGATTCCAGCACCCGCAACAGAAAAGCCTGCGTATCCAGTGGCATTTCACCGATTTCATCCAGGAAAATGGTGCCGCCATCGTAGGTTTCAAAATAGCCCTTGCGTTCGCCGGTAGCGCCGGTAAAAGCGCCTTTTTCGTGACCAAAAAGCTCCGAATTAATCGTTCCTTCTGGAATCGCGCCGCAGTTGATCGCAATAAACTTATTATGTTTGCGCGCGCTCAGCGAGTGAATGATTTTTGAAAAAGCCTCTTTCCCTACCCCGCTTTCGCCAGTAATCAGCACAGATAAATCGGTGGAGGCTACACGGATCGCTGTGCTCAGCGCCCGATCCAGTTGCTCCGACTGCCCGATGATTCCAAAACGTTGTTTTACAGATTGTATGTTTTCCAT
>CAZGAU010000113.1:0-2110 GCA_964523725.1 uncultured Saprospiraceae bacterium | reverse complement strand
TACGACATGCTGTAATTCGCAAACTCGATCATGCTCAGCGTATCCTGATGCTCCTCTTCGGTTTCGGTACAAAATCCTGCAATAATGTCAGAAGAAATCGCGCAATCGGGCATGATCCGGTAGATCGACTGTACGCGCTCCATGTACCATTCGCGGTCGTATGTGCGATTCATCAATTCCAGCACCCGGCTATTACCACTCTGCACCGGCAAGTGAATATATTTGCAAATATTCTCATATCTTGCCATGGTACGAAGCACCTCATCGGTGATATCTTTGGGATGCGAGGTCGAAAAACGCACTCGCAAATCAGGATGCACAAGCGCCACCATTTCCAGCAAATGCGCGAAGTTAACCACCTTACCGTTCTCAGGATTTTCCCACTTGTAGGAATCCACATTTTGCCCGAGCAGTGTCACTTCCCGATAACCTTTGTGGTACAAATCGGTCGCTTCGGCTACAATACTGAATGCATCGCGGCTGCGTTCGCGCCCGCGCGTGAAGGGCACTACGCAAAACGAGCACATATTATCACAGCCTCGCATGATCGAGATAAACGCGGTCACGCCATTGCTGTCCAAGCGCAGCGGACTGATGTCAGCGTAGGTTTCCTCGCGCGAGAGGAACACATTCACCCCTTTTTCACCGTCTTCGGCGCCGGCAACAAGGTTTGGCAGATCGCGATACGCATCGGGACCGATGACCAAATCCACCAGCTTTTCTTCTTCCAGGAATTTCTTTTTCAGACGCTCGGCCATACAGCCCAGCACGCCGACCAGGGTACCCGGATTCTGTTCCTTGATCTTATCAAACACCCTCAGGCGCTTGCGTACGGTTTCTTCCGCTTTTTCGCGAATAGAACAGGTATTGATCAGGATCAAATCCGCCGATTCCATGTCGCGCGTAGCGCTAAAGCCTACCTCCGACAGAATGGACGCCACGATCTCGCTATCACTGAAATTCATCTGACAGCCGTAGCTTTCGATGTAAAATTGCTTCCCGCCCGACGAATCGTGCATGGCTTGTTCTTTAAAGAACACCTCGCCCTGCTTGCTTTCGTCTATCTCCTTCTTGATGCCGACCAAGGTCGGGTTATCATCGTACAACATCTTCTGAAATTGCTGATTATTAATTGCAAAAATCCAAGTCTATGCTATAAAAGCGTATGCTTCGCAAATTAGTTTGCAAAGGTAAGGAATTTTTTAAAAGGAATGTGACATTTTGGCAGGAAAGAAATGTGATTTGTTATCGGTTATTTGGGTAGCGATTCAAAAATCTACTACCACCCAAATAACCGATAACAATTAACCCGAATTTTAGAACTTATAATCCAAACGCATGGTCAGATTTCGCGGTGCTTCCAACAAGCCCGGGCGCAGGGTATATTCTTCATTGAAAATATTATTTAGCAAAAGTGATACCTTCAAATCCTTGGCAAAAGTGTAACTGGTACGCACATTGTGCAACCAATAACCGTCATCATCATTTGCCCGATACTTCTGTAATCCCCTGATAATCAGCAAAAAAACCGCATCAATCGCTTCCACATTACTACTATGAAAAGATTCCAAACCCACGGCAAAGGGCCCGTTTTTCAACTCAAAATCCAGTTTAAAATTATGTCGCGGGCGATATTTGAGGATATTATCCGATTTAAAAGAAGAGTTATTATGATTAATTTGCCCCTGGGAAGGTGTTTCGCCTGGGGCCGCAGGGGTTGCATCAAATTCTTCATAACGAGGATCAATGTAGGTGTACCCCGCCAGTAAGCCGCTTTCCCAATTGCCAAACATCCTGCCACGGCCCGCCACAGATACTTCAAAACCCTTAATTTCAGTACCTCCAATATTGGTTGCCTGGAAAACCGGCAAAGCAAATTGCTGGCTTCTCACTAAATTAAATTCAATCATATCACTAAAGCTCATCTGAAAAGCAGCAATATCCAAAAAGCCTTGAAAAGAAGCCAGTTTAAAGCCTTGTTTAATACCAATTTCAGCAGTCCATCCGGTTTCAGAGCCTACAAATGGACTTGGAACCACAAAAAATCCGCCCACATCGGTCACGATAAACTTCTCCGCAATCGTCGGATAGCGGTAGCCCTGCCCCCAGG
>CAZGAU010000112.1:0-17898 GCA_964523725.1 uncultured Saprospiraceae bacterium | reverse complement strand
AAAGGGGAGAGGGCGGGTCCGGTGTGCCGCGCCATGAAACGGACTTCCTTCAGATGTGTTTTGGAACCAAGTACTGCGCCCGCCAGCACGCGACCTTGACCATCAATAAACTTCGTTGCAGAATGCGTAACAATATGTGCACCAAGATTGATTGGACTTTGTAAATATGGCGTGGCAAAACAATTATCAACATTTAGTAGTATATCATGTTTGTCGGCTAATTTTGCTAACCATGTAATATCAAGTAGGTCAATCGCAGGATTGGAAGGCGTTTCAATAAAAATCATCTTTGTATTAGGCTGGATGGCCTGCTCAAATTGCTCTGGTTTATCAATATCGACATAAGTATGCGATACGCCCCAGCGTGGTAGCAATTGCGTCAAAATCTGATGCGTAGAACCAAACAAGGAGCGCGAAGCGACCACGTGATCACCACTTTTTACAAACGCCGCAATGCTCATAAACATAGCCGCCATCCCGGAAGCAGTGGCGACGCCGTCTTCCGTACCTTCCAGCAGGCAAAGTTTTTCGATAAATTCGTCATTATTCGGATTAGAATAACGCGAATAGATATTGCCTTCCACATCATCCGAAAACAAGGCACGCGCGTGCTCTGCATCGTCAAATCTAAAACTGGACGTGAGATAAAGCGGCGCAGAGTGTTCTCGTTGTTCGGTGCGCGGCATTTGGGTGCGAATTGCGAGGGTTTCAAAGTGTTTGGATGATTGTTTTTTGCTCATTTCTATCAAATTTCTGACTGGTGAAATTAGGACAAAATCTCGATTTCTGACTGGAATTTGCGGCAAGCAACCGATTGGACTCAGCTAAGCGGTTCGTTGACTCTTTTTTATGCCTTCTCCAATCAAATATTTGTATCAACTTCAGTGCCGGTAGCTTTTCCCTACCTTCAGCCTTTTACCGGGCTTTTTTTCAAAAAGTACTGGAATGGCAATAGATTCAGCTTTTTCATTAATTATTCGCACTACAAAGTGCAGGTGAGGGGTAGTTGTAAAACCTGTCAACCCGCAAATGCCAATCGCTTGTCCGCGTTCTACCTGTTCACCAATTTCAACCAGGCTACCTTGGTGGTCAAGGTGATCATAAACAGAGAAGGAACCATCATTATGCGCAATAATGATTTCATTGGCTTTATCCGTTAGGCTTCGATCATTACCACCTTCGGTGTTATGTTCAATGACCCAAGCAACCAAACCTTCCCGGGCTGCGAAAATTGTATCTCCAATCTCCATTTTGAAATCGATTGCATAACGGGAATGGATAGACTGATGAGAGAACGTTCCATGATAACCCTGGACAATCCTGGAGGAGCTGCCACTGGCAAAAGGGTAGCGATAACGGTATTTATCATTGTGATTATGCTTGCCGGGTTGGCCTATTCGAAAGAAAATCCGGATAATTTCATTAATATCTTTGCCTTCAGGAATTTTATTTTTAGAAATAGCAAATAATTCCTCTTCCGCGCTCTCGGGGGGTACCGGATGCCATTCTTTTATATCCAGAGAAGGTATTTTGGAAATGACATGCACAGTTACTGGCACGGGTAGATTATTTTGAACTAAAATGACGGACATACTATCGCGGTCTTTTGAATTTACAATGACATGCTGAGCGATAATGGGTTGCACTCCCAAAATAACAAGGAGTATCACAATGATGAGCCGCATAAAAATTTTTCTTCAATGATACAAAATATCAGCGTAAGGGAGAAAATTTATTATGTTAAGTATCTTTCGTTGACACAAAAAAAGAGGGTAGGGGTATCACTTTAGATCAGGCTCTCCAATTCATCAAACCGTGCAGCAACGGTGGCGGTTATTACTTCTCTAAGGATTTCACCTTTCAGCTTTCTATTTGCAACTTTATGCAGGCGCCTGGCTAGTTCAGGGTCATGGAGGGTTTCCGTGAGCCAGTGTTCAAAATCCTTACGCTCCAAATGATATTGAATGATTTGGGCAGGTAATTTATGCAGCACTTCGCTAAACTCCCACAAACTCGCGGCGGTACGAGGTCCCTTGTAATTGTGATTTTCGATGAAAAAATGAAACTGTTTATCGCGGGGCAGCGGAGCGCGCAGATATTTGTGCAAATGGCGTACATGCGTCACTATTCGTTTGGTGGCCTCCAGTTCAATCACCCCGGCTTTGGGCGGATTTTTTTGTACCGTGTTGCCCAGGCACAGGTAAGCCTCTTTGGAAGATAGGGATGCAATTTGTTCCAGGTTGCGGTTGGAGCATTTTTGTTCGCCCATGTATTTTCTCAGAACCTCCTGTTCGGAAGTGTTTTTTATCCGGGTCAGCAGCCAGTTGCCAATAATTTTCAGTAAAGAAGGTGCGATCAGGCTTGGGCGATAGCTCACCAGTCCTAACCCGCCCTGTTGCATGTATTTGTAAAATAATTTTGAAAGTGGATCGTCATCGTTCTGGCAGAAGTAATGGACTTCATCGATCAGAAACCAGTGCGGTTTGCCACGTCGCTGGCGCAGGCTGCAAAGCGCATGCATCAGGTCGGTTACATACTGGGTTTGTTCCGCCATGGAATAAAGCGATAGATCCAGGATCAGGCTGATACTGGAATATTCCATCAACACAATTACATCGGTAACCGATGGTGGCGGGGTTTTGTTGCCTCCGAGCAACAGCGTGTGCGGAAACGCCCGGATACCGCGATGGTCGCCCTCCGGGTCGATGATGCAGATTTGATACTCCATCTGGAGTAGTTTTTCGGCGAGCATGCCGGCAATCCAGGATTTCCCGCTGCCGCTTTCTCCAAAAACGCCCAAATTGCTGTCAATCAATGTAAAAGGACTAATGATGGCCGGGAGATCGTCGGCCTGTTTTCCAAGCGAGATCATGTGCTTAGAGCGTACAGCATGTGGCGGTATATTTCCTGCCATCAGATTCTCAACCAAAGTACTTACACCCTTGCCATTCGTGTCCGGCAGTACTACATCGGCAATTGCCTTGATTTCCGGAGCTGTGTTTGCTACTGCAACCGCCAGTTCTGCTTGCTCGAACAAACTTCGGTCATTTTCGGCATCACCGAATGCTACCACATTATGCGGTGAAAAGCCCAGTTCGTTCAGGGCAGTCAGTAGCCCCGTACCTTTGGTGGCGCCGGGAGGGAGCACCATTACGGCGCCTTTATTGTATTCGATGGTGGCAGCGTAGGATGTATTTGACAAAACCTCCAGCACGTCGCGGTCGTGCGGGCGCCAGGTGGCTGCAATCGCCAGACCCCGTTCCAAAGGAATATTTCGCGCTTCCAGTTTTTCAATGACCTCAGGAGCAATTTTCCCGAAAGGAAGCATCATCGCTTCATTGCGTGGAAAATAGATCGCGGCGCCGTCTTCGGCTACAATTGCTGCACATATCTCTTCAAAGGGGCGAATTTTCGACCATTCGGACATCCGGCGGCCAGTGACGAGTATCAGCGTAAAACCTGCTTCTTTGGCTTTACATAACGTTGCCCAGGTTTCATCCTTTACGACATCATTTTCCGCAATCGTGCCGTCCAAATCCAATGCCAGAATATTTAAGTGCATGATTTTGATTATATCACCTCATAATATGTGTTTTTTAGTTGATTCTCAATGATTTTAATCAAAGCTTGAAATGATGAAAATCAGATAAAAAATTGCCATATTGATTTTGTTTTGCAGCTGCGTATTAACCATAGAAAACTTCAATAATGCCAGGTCCAAAAATTCCAATTGCCATTAATCTGAATTCAGTTGTGGATGCTGATATTTTGATATTAGCTGCTGATATCGGGGGCACCAAGACTGACATTGCGCTTTTTAAAATAAAAGACGGTCAGCCTGAATTGCTCAAAGAAAAAATGTACCGCTCTAAAGATTGGTCCAGTTTCTCGGACGTTGTTCTTGATTTCCAGGAGCCTGCGATGAAAGCGAACATTCTGAGCGTGGCTGTGGCTGGTCCTGTACAAGGCAATAGCGTAAAACTCACCAATCTGGACTGGACGCTCGATCGCGAGCAGTTGTGCCGGGATACCGGTGTAGAGGAAGTGGTGCTCATAAACGATCTGGAAGCCAATGCCTATGGGTTAGCTGTGTTGTCATCAGAGGATTTTCGGCAGGTGTACGCTGCAACTCAGAACCTGGAAGGGAATGCGGCGGTTATCGCGCCAGGCACAGGTTTGGGCGAAGCGGGTTTTTTCTGGGATGGGGAGGCATTTCATCCTTTTGCTACGGAAGGCGGACACGAGGATTTTGCGCCACGCGATGATCTGGATATCGAATTATACCGTTTTTTGCGCGAGAGATTCGGTCATGTAAGTTGGGAACGCGTCATTTCGGGCCCCGGGATTTTCAATATTTACCAGTTTCTGCGGGATGTAAAGGAGTACCCTGAACCAGATGTATTGCGCACAAAATTGAATCGGGGTGATCCGGCGCAGGTAATCAGCGATTCTGCGGATGAATTTTCTATTTGTAAAGAAACTATGTTTCTGTTTGTCAAATATTTAGCTGTAGAATCTTCCAATCTTGCTTTAAACTTTAAAGCCACGGGAGGATTGTTTATTGGCGGTGGGATTATCCCAAAAGTCTGGAATGAAACCTTGCAACACGTTTTTCTGGAGCATTTCTTTCAGGTAGGGCGATTACGACCGCTGACTGAAGCCGTGCCGGTCTATATTATTTTAAATCCAAAGACTGCACTGCTGGGAGCCGCTTATTTTGGGGTGTTTGGAAAATATAAACATTATGTTAAGTAGAGTGCGTTTTTTTTTAATTCTTGCCAGAGCAGGCGGGGGGTGAAGGCTTTTTAACAGCGCTGAAACCAAATCTCAGATCAACTGAGCAAATGCTGAGCCAGCAGTAATGAAACTAAAATCGTGTAGCCTGAAAATCAGGTTTCAAATCAATAGACTGCTCAAAAAATTTGATTATCACGCGCAAACTTTTTTTCTCTGAAATAGTTCAGCGAGCCGCTTTAAGCACTATTTTTCCCGGGATTGCCAGGAAATTCCAAAGCATATTTCCTATAATTTATATTATGTTAAGTAAAGTGAGGCAAAAAACAAAAGCCCCCATCTCTGAGGGCTCATCGGGTGATCTCTGATTTATTTTATTTTCAGCCATTCATCCAGCAATGCTTTCGCCTTATCGAGCTGTTCCTTGTAAAATTTTTTGAAGTTCTCCGGATTTAGATCATGCAAGGTGCCGCCCTGATCGAAATGCTCCTTAAACACCATGCCCGTCGCCCAGGTGGACGCGCCCGCAAATGCTGCCATGGAAATACCGCCCAGCACCCAACCAACCCCCGGTATCGCCTTGAAAAGTGATCTGGCTGCATATCCGGGGATTCTGCCTAATGTGGTGCTAATCAACGCTGTAGTGATCGATTTGCCCCGCTCCTCGCTGTATTCGCAGCCGTATAGTTTACATAATTTTTTCACCATGTCGAGTTGTACCGCCGTGATGGTCACAATGTCCACTAAAGGCACCGGCCAAAAACCCGGCAAGGCCGAAAACCAGGCGTGGTTTTTGATGATCTGTTCCGCAGATGTTATTACTTTATCTTCCATAATTATCTGAATTTTATTATTTTATAAATATTGATTTTATATTTTACATTCACAGGAACTGGATTCTATGACGTTTCTGGGTTTCCAGTGCCGTTCCTCCCCTAGCCCAAGATTTACGAGCCAATACACCATGTTTTGATACGTATCTTTTCGCAACAAATCACTTCCGCATTCTTTCAAATACTTTGTGTAATCACAATCCGCGCCCCGGATGGCAAAGCGGGCCACATAAAACTCCCCTTGCGAACAAATTATTTTGTCAAAATAATGAATGTATAATAAATTTACATACTCATTATATCGCCGGGTACCGTTGGCAGGAATCGGAAAAAAGTAATTTTCGGTGTCTTCCTGCCGCAAACGATTGATAATGGTCGCAAATTGATCGCTGCCGCACTCCCCTATCTCGTAGCCGATCCGCGCCTGCCCGTTTTGCACACGCTTGAAAGCAACCATTTTACTGGTCTCATTTTCAATTATATACACCTGATCATTCGGATGAATACTATACAGGATCATCGCTACCAGCATCATCCCGCCGATGGTGAGCAGCGCCAGTCCGGCTATGGTTCTCTGTCCACTTTCGTACATAATACGATATTAATTTTATTTAGCTGCAAAGTTCGGTTATTTACTTTTTGAACGCTACTTTTAAATATCTTTTTTTATTTTCAAAACCCAAATATTATTTTAAAATACGCCTGTATATAAATTTTTATTTCAAATACCTGGATTGAGAACCGGGTTTCGAATTTTTTGTTACATAAATATTTGTAACTGAATTTGTTATTTGTTCAAATTTAAGGATGATGTCAGCTATTTACAATAACATTGGAAGCTTTTAGTTATAAACCTGACCAAACCTCAAATTAACTCGACTAAAAAAACAGGCTCATATGCATTTATCTAAATCCCTGCTGTTATTATTACTTTTCGTATGTAGCGGACTGAGCGCTCAGGTCAATTTAAAAGCTCCGCTCCCACTGGACTCGGAAGTGCGCATCGGTATGCTGCCCAATGGCATGCGTTATTACATCCGCAAAAATAACAAGCCTGAAAACCGCGCCGAACTGCGCCTGGCCGTGCACGCCGGCTCTTTGCAGGAAGACCCCGATCAGCTGGGGATTGCACATTTCGCAGAGCATATGGCTTTCAACGGCACCAAAAATTTCCCCAAGAACCAACTGGTCGATTACCTCGAATCTACCGGTACTCGCTTTGGCGCAGATTTGAATGCGTACACGAGTTTTGAGGAAACGGTGTACATGATCCAGGCGCGCACCGACAGCATCCAATTGCTCGAAAAAGGCTTGCTCGTGCTGCAGGATTGGGCGCATGCGGTGACCTTTGAACCGGATGAAATCGACAAGGAACGCGGCGTGGTGGTGTCCGAATGGCGCAGCAGCCTCAGCCCCGACCAGCGCATGCAGCAGGAATATTTTCCGGTGTTGTACAAAGGCTCCCGCTACGCAGAACGCCTGCCCATCGGCGACCCGAAGATCATTGAAAATGCGAAATACGACGCGATTACTCGCTTCTATCGGGAATGGTATCGCCCGGATTTGATGGCGGTCGTCGCAGTCGGTGATTTTGACGTCAAATGGATGGAAATGCAATTGATCCGCATGTTCAGCGCTATTCCCAAAAAAGAAAAACTCCGCAAACGCGAGGATTATAAAATGCCCCGCCATAAAGAAACGCTCTTCGCGATTGTCTCCGATCCCGAGGCTTCTTTTACTACCGCTCAAGTGGTGTACAAACTCCCCGAGCAGCCATTAAAAACAATCGGTGATTATAAAGCACAGTTAGTCAGGGTTTTATACAATCGAATGCTCGGAGCACGTCTCTACGAATTGCAACAGCAGCCCGAACCCCCATTTACTTTTGCCTCCTCGGGTTACAGCAGCGACATTGGCGATATGGACACGTACAGCACCTATGTATTCACTGGCGAAGGCAAGGTGATCGAAGGGCTACGCTCAGTAATGCTGGAAACACGTCGCGCGCAACTGCACGGTTTTGTGCAAAGCGAGCTCGACCGCCAAAAAGCCGAAATCCTGAAAAGTGCCGAAAGCGCTTACCGCGAACGCGATAAAACCCAATCGTCGGCGCTGGCTTCGCGCTACGTGTATCATTATTTGCAGGATAATCCGATTCCCGATGCGGAGCAATATTTACAACTATGTAAAGATTTGCTGCCGCTTATTACATTAAATGATATCAATCCGCTGCCGAAAAAATGGATCACCAAGGAAAACCGCGTTGTGATTGTCACTGCCCCGGAAAAAGAAGGCGTACCGCTGCCCACGGAAGCCGAACTAAATAATTTACTAAATGAAATCGACCGCAGCACGCCCCCACCCTTCGTGGACAATGTTTCCGACGAGCCGCTGCTTGCCGCAAATTTAAATTCAACCGAAATCACAGAACAAACTGAATTTCAGGAACTTGGTGTCACTGAATTAAAACTTCAGAACCATGTAAAAGTCGTGTTAAAACCGACTGATTTTAAAAATGATGAAATATTATTAAGTGCATTTAGTCCCGGTGGGCATTCATTATACGAGGATACACATTACATGGACGCCGCCAACTGCGCGCAGATCGTGGATTTCAGCGGCATCGGACAATTTGATGCGGTGGCTTTGCAAAAGAAACTTACCGGAAAAAAATTAAGTATAGGTCCTTATGTATCAGAATTGTACGAAGGTTTCAATGGCTACGCCAGCCCCGATGATCTGGAAACTATGCTGCAACTGATCTACCTCTACTTCACCGAGCCGCGCAAGGATTCCGTGGCCTTGCAATCTTTAATTTCGCGCCAGCGCACCATCGTGCAAAACATGATGTCCAATCCGTATTACTATTTCAATCAGGAACGCAGTAAAATCAAGTACGACAGCCATCCCCGCCGCCAGATGACCCGTATGGAAGATTTAAATAATATTACATTGGACGGCACTTATGATATATTCCGGGAGCGCTTCGCTGATGCCTCCGATTTTACCTTTGTGCTGGTGGGTAATTTTGAAGTAGAACAGATCAAACCCTTGCTAACCAAGTATTTAGGCAATCTCCCGACCACTCCGCGCGAGGAATCCTGGCGCGATATCAACGCCGACCTCGTGCCCGGTCGCATCGACACCACCATCGTGCGCGGGCAGGCGCCCAAGGCGATCGTAGAGCTCACCTGGCACGGCGCCTTTGATTTTGATGCCCCGAATGCGCGTTATGATTATTATTCACTGCTTGATTTATTACGTATCAAATTGCGCGAAAGCATGCGCGAGGAGCAAGGCGGTGTGTACGGCGTGCGCGTATCCGGTGCGCCTTCCAAATACCCCAAGGAAGATTATTTTATTACCATTTCATTTAATTGTGAACCCGCGCAGGTCGATTCCCTGATCCAGACCGCGCTGGCGGATATTGAAAACGTAAAAGCCAACGGCGCCGAGGAAAAAGACCTCCAGAAAATACGCGAAACCCAGAAGCAGAGCCGCCTCAAAGCCCTGAAAGAAAACGGCTACTGGAGCGGACAGCTCGTCGCGCGCTACCAGTATGAGCTGCCTTTGGATGGAATATTATATGAATCTTATGCCAAGATCGTGGATCAACTTGACTCCCAGGCGATGCAAGATGCCGCAAAGCGCTATTTTAATGATACCAATTTTATGAAAATCGTGCTACTGCCGGAGGAGTGATCGCTATTCTGGGCTTCAAATATTGACTTTAAATTTCGTTAAGTAAAGAGCCAATTTTAAGTTCAGATAAAATATTTTATAAGAATTTGATTGTCATATTATTTTGACTTTCGACGGTCAACTGTAAAACTGTCCGACTACTTAATCACTTTTATGTTTTTATGCCTTTTATTAAAAGCCAAAAAATCAAAGGAATCTCTCCCAAAAAATAAGTGGGATAAGTAAACTTAGAAACAGATGACAGATAATCGGGAAATAATATAAATGTAATGCTGCTTATGATATAACCAAGACCATTAATAATCAGCAGTACACCCAGTATCCGGGGAATAAATCTCGATTTATAAACCAATAAGCCCAATGGCATCAACCAAAGTCCCCAGTAAAAAGTTATCATCTGACCACTATAATTATTTAGTTTAAGGAAAATCAAAGCTAAGTCCTGTGCTTGCTCGAGCGGAAAAGATTTCAATAAATCGCCTTTAAAAATACTCAAGGCTATAATTTTTAACGAATCTCCAAGTAATGCAACCGGGATGGCTACTATAACCAACCCCACCATAATCTTAGCATGATGTTCATTTACTTGTTTGAGCAATTTATATAGCATCAATACAACAAACACAAACAAGGTATGCGTGATAAGATTACCTGCCAGGCTTGTGCGAAATAAAAATTCATTGGCGAGCATATTACTTGCGGTGGCAGCTGTATCTCCACGTACCATAATCTTTGGTGATACATACATATAACTATAAATGGCAATACTTGCAAAAAGGAAATATAATAAACCCGCAATTCTTGCTGTCTTTTTGAGCGAAGCGGTTTTTTCTTCTATATGAGTACCCATTATATAAAATTTAGTTGCTTAATAATGATTTTAGTTTTGAAAGTTGTGACACATTTCAGAAATGTGTCACAAATCTATTTCAACTTTATTTTCGCTTTGTCAATGTTAACATATCGTCGGCACTATCATTCCTCACTTTTTGAATAATGGCAGTTGCCACTTTTCTTCCCAATTCCAGCCCAACTTCATTATCAGTGCGGAAATGAATGCCTGCTTGAAAGCGTGATTCTGCTGCTTCTTCAGCTTTCCTCTGAAAAAAAGCGCGCTCCGCCGGGAAAAAATGGGAATAAATATCCGCAAACATTCCGCTCATCATGGCATGCCCCGAAGGATACCCCGGAAATGGCGGAGTAATGAGAATCACCGGATGATAAGTCGTATCATATTGATCCGGTCGGATGCCCCAATAGGCATATTTTGCATCCCAGCAAGCTGCAAAAGCATCATACGCCGCAACTGCATTAATGGCATATAAATGAGCTGCTTTTGGCGGATTCAGGTGTAAATTGTACTCAAATATTTTCTTGTGCAGTTGATCGCCCCAAAAATCCTGGCTTGCCCAAAAGAATGCGTTTGACATGGAACGAAAAGTCAGCTTTTGATTTTTTATCTCTTCCATCTCTTTTGTGAAATCCGGCGGTGGAGCAGGGCGGAATTGGTTTGCATTGTTCAGTACCACCGTTTTGTTCAATCCTGCCAATGGAAACATCGGATTTTTGGCATTCCAGCGTTGAGGACCATCGGGAATTTTGCCATCCCAGGCTTTTTTATTCACAAAGTCTTTAGTATGCTGGATTTCTATTTCAGCAATTTTTTTTCCCAGGTCAAAACCTGCACGCGTATCGCTCGGAAAGGCAATACCCGCCGCAATTCTTGATGCCATAAGTCTTTGCGCCATGCGATTCACCGAATCTGCCAGATGTGGATAAAAATGAGCAATAATAACAACGGCAACTCCCGCCGCCACTGAGTGTTCGCATGGATAAGATGGGCTTTCTGGTTTTGGTGCAAAAGCTTGAAGGCGCTTATCAGTAGCAAAAGGTCGAGGGCGGTTATACGCATATTTCGTATCCCACGCTACAATAGTAGCATCATAAGTAGCTGTGCCAAGTAATAAATTTGCCAGCACTCCAGTATAAGACGTATCATACATCCATAATTTAGATATCATATCTTGCCAGCGATAGCCGGGTGCCCCCGCATTCCAATACAGTATTTGCTGCATTCCGGCGGAATCCAGCTTTTGTTGTTGGGAAAGCACCTGCGCGATTTCCCCCTTGTAGGAGGATGGAGCTGGTAAACGATATTCTTTGCCTGATGTAATAAACCAGGTCTTCCAAGTACCAGCGGAGGGTTCCATTTGTGCCAATGCCTGAATAGATAAAAATAATAAAGCCGTTAAAACGAATAAAATCCTTTGCATAATTGGTGTTTTTTATGCAATAATATTTCATTCTAAAAAGCAAAGAAAGCACTTATCAACAGACAACAACTTATCGTCAACCAACAACAGCCTTCCTCCGATTACAACGAAAGTTTAAATTTGGATATATTTGTCTAATACAAAGGCAATGCGACAAACGAAAAAAATGAAGATTTTTATTAATAAAGAGCGTTTTATATTATATATAAAAATTGGTTTAGCGTTTTTAACGCTCCAACTCTTTATTGAACTAACCAGTAATGCCAATATTTTTTTCAAAAAAGGCATCAATCATATTTGGCTGATTAGTTATTTAGTGATTGCTAATTTAATATTATTTGATTACACCCTGCCATTTATTAAGCTCCGATGGAAGCGACTGCTGATTACGCCTTTCCTTTTATTCACACATCTAATGTTTTATTCCTTTGGCGCATACGCCTGGCGTTTGATTGGCATTGCATTACATATCTACACACCGTTCACTACATTTGATTCCACCGAAAAAGGATTAGAATCGCAGATGGCATACAGCATGGGCTCCGTTGTCTTTTTTGGATTAATAAGATATACCTATGACCATCGAAAATTAAAAGAAATCGCCCAGCAGCTACGGATTGAAAAACAAGAAGCGGAATTAAATTATTTAAAATCGCAAACGAATCCGCATTTTTTATTTAATACACTAAATAACATTTATTCCCTCGCAAGAGATAAATCCGACTTGGCGCCGGAATCCATTTTACGCCTCTCAAAAATACTGCGTTTTATGCTGTACGAAACCAGAGGAAATTATATTGCAATAGAGCAGGAATTAAAAATCATCAATGATTATATCGAATTGGAAAAACTACGATATGATGAATCCTTACACGTCAATTTTAATTATGATATTGAAGATATGAAACAAGCTTTACCGCCGCTATTGCTGATTCCATTGGTTGAGAATGCCTTTAAACATGGCGCTTCCGAAACAAGAGGACATCCTTTTGTTGATATTCATCTTTCTATAAAGAACCGGCAATTACAATTTTCTGTAAAAAATTCGACCGAAACGTTTAGTGAAGAAAGAAATATAAAAGAAAATATCGGTTTATCCAATCTGCGCCGCCAATTGGAATTATTATACACCGTTTATAGTTTATCTGTTCAGCAAAATGAAGCTAGCTTTACCGCTACTTTAAATATAAATCTGGCAAGCCATGTCTAAAATTAAGTGTATTATCATTGAAGACGAGCCTTTAGCAGTAAAGGTTTTAGCGGATTATATTGCGCAGATACCCTTCTTGGAATTGCAAAGTTCCTTTAAGGACGCGATTTTAGCTATCGATTATTTACATAATAATAATGTTGATTTAATATTTTTAGACATCCACCTGCCGAAATTAAAAGGTATGGCTTTTCTAAAAACAATAATGCATCCGCCTGCTGTGATCATTACTACTGCATACCATCAATATGCCGTGGAAGGATTTGAATTAAATGTTACAGATTACCTTTTAAAACCATTTGAGTTTGAGAGATTTTTAATTGCAGTAAATAAAGTTAAAGCACAAGTAAATGAAAGCCCTAAAAAAGATTTCATCTTTTTAAATGTGCAAAAAAAGAAGATCAAAATATTATTTTCGGATATTGTTTATATTGAAAGTCAGCGCGAATACATCAAGATTGTAACGACCAAATCTGCTTACGTCTCCAAAATGAGCACGCACGAAATCGAAGCCCTCCTGCCCACCAACCACTTCAAGCGCATTCATCGTTCTTTTATTATTTCCATCAGCAAGATTGATGCCTACACTGCTGAAAGCGTGGAAGTAAATGGAATTGCGATTCCCATTGGCAGAGGGTATAAGGATGTAATAGAAGACTGGTAATTATAGTTTTGTTTTTATGCTAAAGATCGATAGAGTTTATAAACCTTTTATCAAATTATTATTTTACAGTAATAGTAATAAAAGAAAGGGCATCATCCTTTCGAATGACACCCTCCTCAATTTGTTATTAGCAAGATGTGTTCCTCGCGGAACTATTCTTCAGCCATAAACGGATAACGATAATCCGTAGGCGGCACAAAATTCTCTTTGATCGTACGAGCAGACACCCAGCGGTAAAGATTGAGCACGGAACCGGCTTTGTCGTTGGTGCCCGAGCCGCGGGCGCCACCGAAGGGCTGCTGCCCAACCACTGCACCGGTCGGTTTGTCATTGATGTAGAAATTACCTGCCGAGTGCTTCAGCTTTTCCGTCGCCAGATTAATCACAGCGCGGTCTTTCGCGAACACAGCGCCGGTCAGCGCATAGGGCGAGGTATCGTCCAGCAACTCCAGTGTTTTTTCAAAATCCTTGCCTTCGTAAACATAAATCGTGAGCACCGGCCCGAAGATTTCTTCGCACATGGTGCGGTATTTTGGGTCTTTCACCACGATCACGGTCGGCTCAATGAAATAACCCTTGGATTTATCGGCTTCACCGCCTGCGATGATCTCCGCGTCTTTATCTTTTTTCGCTTGTGCGATGTAATTGGAAATTTTATCAAAAGCGCGCTCGTCGATTACCGCATTAAAGAAATTGGTGAAATCTTCTGGCGAGCCCATTTTCAGGGATTTGACCTGTTTAACGAGCTTGTCTTTTACCTCTTTCCAAAGTTCGCTAGGAATGTAAGCCCGCGAAGCCGCCGAGCATTTCTGCCCCTGATATTCAAAAGCGCCGCGTACCAGCGCCGTCACTACCTCGTCCACATTCGCCGAAGGATGCGCGATGACAAAATCCTTGCCGCCCGTTTCGCCTACAATTCGCGGATAAGACCGGTATTTGGAAATATTTTTCCCGATAATGCCCCACAAATGCTGGAACACGCCGGTACTGCCGGTGAAATGCAAGCCAGCAAAATCAGGATGCGAAAAGATCACATCGCCTGCGGCCGGGCCATCCACGTAGATCAGGTTGATCACACCGGGAGGCAAGCCGGCTGCTTCAAAAATTTCCATAATCACTGCCGCCGAATAAATCTGCGTTTCTGCGGGTTTCCAGACCACTACATTGCCCATCATCGCCGCAGAAGCTGGCAGGTTTCCGGCAATGGATGTAAAATTAAACGGCGTCAAAGCAAACACAAATCCTTCCAAAGCCCTGTATTCCAGGCGGTTCCAGGTTAGCGGGGCACTATTGGGTTGCTCCCGGTAGATCTGGGTCATGTATTCCGCATTAAAACGGAAGAAGTCACACAATTCCGCTACGGCGTCGATCTCCGCCTGAAACACGGTTTTCGATTGTCCCAGCATGGTTGCCGCATTCATTTTGGCGCGGTAAGGGCCGCTCAGCAGATCAGCTGCTTTCAGGAAGATCGCGGCACGCTCCTGCCAGGGCATGTTTTCCCAGTCTTTTTTGGCTGCCAAAGCCGCATCAATCGCAGCGTTGACGTGGGAAGCATCGCCTTTGCAAAAATGCCCAAGCGTATGCTGACGTTCGTGCGGAGGATGGATCGAAACTTTATTACCCGTGGTGACCTGTTTGCCACCAATAAACATCGGGATGAGGAGTTCTTTGGATTTGAGACCTTTGATAGCCGCTTTCAGCGCAATCTTTTCGGGGGAACCAGGCTTGTAACTCAATACCGGTTCGTTGACTGCCTTCGGAACTTCAAAAAAAGCGTTTGCCATCGGTTTTTACATTTTTTCGTTGCTGCAAATGTACACTTTTCGCAGAGATATTAAAATAAAACGTTGCACAAGTTGTTAGGATCTGATCAGCATCCATGATTAAAATATTAATAATCAATTTCTTGAAAAGAATTGCGGCAGTATGTTTAGCTTTGTAAGAGCTTAATGAAACAATCAGCATCATTATATTCCTAAAACCAAAAACATAAATTGCGCTATGCGTAAACACTGCCTTATCACCATATTCACAATGCTTGGCTTTTTAATAAGCCTCCGCGCTCAAATCACGATCACCAATGCTACTTTCCCCGCTTTAGGCGATACGCTGCATTTTGCTTTTGATACGAGCCCAACTGTCAATGCGTTTACACCTCCCGGCGGTAATCAAACCTGGGATTTCAGCAGTTTGACGGCGGATTTTGCGCAGCAGTTGATTTTTCAAGACCCTGCCGCCGGCACTGCCCAAGCGAATTTCCCCTCGGCAACTTTATTGTACCTCAATGGTACGATTGAAAACTACCTGAGTGTGACGAATCAAGCGGTTACGCTTTTGGGGTACTACGGCGCTGACCCTATTGGGATTGGCTTCAATGTAGCTGCATTGTATAATCCACCGATTGTGGAATTCCGCGCACCGATCAATTTTTTTGACATCAATCAAATATCCTCGGGGCTTTTATTGCCTGCCTCCGTGTCAGATTTACCGGGTGCGATTGTGAATCAACTCCCCGTCAGACCCGATTCCGTACGGATTAGAATTGCGATCAATCGCCTCGATGTGGTAGATGCCTGGGGCGATGTGACGATTCCCGGTGGCACGTATCCTGTGTTGCGCGAGAAGCGAACGCAATATCGGGAAACCAGATTGGACGCAAAGGTGCCGCCTCTGGGCTGGTTGGATATTACAGATGTGGCGATTCAGTCTTTGGGGCTGACTACTTTAGGCGTAGATACGACGGTTACTTATAATTTTTATAATAATGTTTCCAAAGAGCCCATCGCGATTGTGACGCTCGCCAATGACCAGGCAACGCCGGTGCTGGTGCAATACAAATCGAATGCATTGACGACCGATGTAAGGCAATTGGAACAAGAAAACCTTGAGTTCTCTGCTTTCCCGAATCCGGCATTTGGCAATATGAACCTATTGTTTAACAATATAAATCCAGGGCGATATGCTTTGAAAATATACAACTCATTGGGAGCGGAGGTATGGAGAAAATCGTACCAAATAACTGGAAATCAATTCAATATTGAGGTTGATATTTCTCAGTTGGAAACAGGCACTTATTTCTGCCGATGGCTCGATAATCGTGGCGTTACTTTAGCTGCGAAGCAAGTAATTGTAATAAAATAATTAAACCTATTCTTTTGATAACAAGACGCTTAGACTTGTCAATGTGTCTATTTGATAAGTTGGCTGCACGTTCAGCTCATTAGGCAATTGCTGTGGATTATACCAGCAAGTGTCCAGTCCATAGTCTGCCGCACCTTTAATGTCCGCATTTAGATTGTCGCCGATCATTAGCACTTCCTTTCTTTGGGAGTGTCGCATTTCCGTGAAAGCGTGATCAAAAAAGGCGGCGTGCGGCTTGGCATGCCCGATCTCATCGGAAACCACCACCACATCAAAATAATGCTGCAAACCGGATTTTGCCAGACGAGGGCGCTGCACTTCCTTTAAACCATTGGTAACCAGGCCTATGCGAAATTCGCCGTGCAATTCTTCGAGCAGTGCCTGCGCCCCATCAATCAGAAAAGCGCCTTGCGACAAATAGTTCAGGTAGCTGATTTCAAACACATCGGATGCATATTCGACTTCAATAGCCTCGAAAAATAAGGAAAAACGCAGCGTACGCAACTCGGTTTTGGTGATCTTACCATGTTCAAAATCGCTCCAGCATTGATGGTTGATTTCTTGATAAATTTGGTGAAAGTTTGTTTCAAAAGGTAAGCCGGCGTGCTGCATAGCCGCTTCCAGTGCGTGTTCCATGGTGCGGTCGAAATCGAACAAGGTGTTGTCGGCGTCAAATAATAACCATTGATAGGACATAAAAAACATCAGGTTACGTGGTGAAATGGGTTTAATGGGGCAAATGGGTTCGGAGTTTTAAAATTTCAAAACACCGAAATTCATTTTTTAATTCCATCGATCTTTACTTCTTTTGGCAAAAATGGCGTGGCATCGCCTCCGCCGATGATGATTTCCCGAACAATAGTGGAACTGATATGTGAATAGCCTGGTTCGCTAATCAAAAAAATCGTATCAATGCCGTTTCCGACAATGTGGTTGAGTTGCGAAATTGTTTTTTCATAATCAAAATCCGAAGCGTTGCGCAAGCCCCGAATCAAATATTTGGCGCCGATACGCAGGCAATAATGCGCGGTAAGATTCTCAAAATGATCGACTTCTACCTTGGGGTGGTTGGCAAAAACAGTATTCAGCCACTCGATCCTTTCTTCCAAACTAAATAAATATTTTTTTTGCGTATTCACACCAATGGCAACATAAACCTTATCAAACAACGGCAGTGCGCGTTTGACAATTTCGACATGGCCAACGGTGATGGGATCGAAAGAACCAGGAAAAACGGCAATTTTAGGCATCATCAGGAAGTAAAATTTTACCAAGAACGATTGGGTGTCGTTGCAAAAGTAAAATACTTTCCTGAATTCCCAATTCCAACTTCCGCTTTCC
>CAZGAU010000111.1:0-18095 GCA_964523725.1 uncultured Saprospiraceae bacterium | reverse complement strand
ATGTTGTTTGGTTATACTAAAGCAGAATATGATAAGGTTTAATTGAAGACATGTAAGTAAGAAAAAAGACAATTTTAAGTTCGAATAAAATATTTTATAAGAAGTTGATTGTCATATTAATTGGACTTTCGACAGTCGACTGTAAAACTGTCCGACTATTTAATTTGATAGGTTGAATTTTACATCATGCTAATCCAAGTTTTTTACTTGATTGTATTTGTTTTTTTTATTCAAAAAACTTCCAATCAACCCGAGCCGATTCTATTACAAAATCCTTCGTTTGAAGATACGCCCGGCGCCAGTCGCATGCCGCAGGGCTGGTTTTATTGTGGCGAACTCGGCGAATCCCCGCCGGACGTGCATCCTTCGGGCAATTTTGGCGTAAAACATGCCCCCAAGCACGGCTTTACTTACATCGGCATGGTGGTGCGCGACAACAATACCTGGGAGGGCGTGAGCCAATGGCTGAACGAGCCTTTACAAGCCGGACAATGTTACGAATTCTCTTTGTTTGCGGCTCGATCGCCCCGTTACGAAAGCCTGAGCCGGACTACCTGGCAAGCCACAAATTTTGACAAACCCGTGCGCCTGTTGCTTTGGGGCGGGCAATTGAATTGTGAAAAACGCGAGCTTCTGGCGGCATCGCCGCTGATTGAGCCCATCGACTGGCAACAGTATATTTTCCGATTCCAACCGCAGGAAGCACACAGCCGCCTGCTTATCGAAGCCCAATACGCCGAAGACGCCGAACCTTATTGTGGCAATGTACTGCTCGATCACGCCTCGCCGCTGCTGCCAATTGATTGTGAGAATCAGCAAGTTATCGCCAGAATTGACACCGTGCGTATTGAAAACCCGACCGACAAAAATGCTTTTGTAAAAACGCTGGAAAGCCTGGCAGCTCAGGTAAAGTTTTCCCCAATTGACCAACACCCTCAGCAGCATGTTTTTTACCTGCCAAATGGCGAATTATATCAAGGCAACCAATTTTTATATAAAATGGTGCAAAACATGATATTATTTCCCGAAACAAAAGCCACTTTTTACATCATAGAATATAATAAACAGCACTACCGCAGCAAGATGGAAGCCCTGGGCAAAGAGCTGATGCTCAATGGTTTGCCGTACGAGCAATTTGTGATCAAACGCCTGAAAAAGCCCGAGGGCGGGGCAGGCGGGGCGTTGTGGGTGGAAGTGCGGTGAAGGAGTGAACTTTGGATTGTCGTCCTCCATTTTTCAAAAATTTGCCACCGGGAATGTAGGATTTCAAAATCCTCTCAGGTCTTGTTATCTTCGCAGCAATTAAAATCGTTTTTGTGAAAATCATCGTCAAAACCATGCAGGGGCTGGAAGGAGCGCTTGCGGAAGAAATTCGCCAACTGGGCGGAAAGGAGATCAAAGAACTCAAGCGCGCCGTGGAGTTTGAAGGGGACAAACGTCTGCTGTACCGCGCCAATCTGGAATTGCGCACCGCGCTGCGGGTGCTGGTGCATCTGCAGGATTTTATTGCCAAAAGCCCGGAGGAATTGTACAGAAAAATCAGGCGCGTCGAATGGCAGGACTACATGAGTGTGGATAAGACCTTTGCGATTGATGCGACCGCCAGTTCTGAGATTTTCCGGCATTCCAAATACGCTGCGCTCAAAACCAAAGACGCTATCGCCGATTATTTCCGGGATAAAACGGGCCGACGTCCCGATGTAAATGTGGAATTTCCGCACCTCCAAGTGAATCTGCACATCAACCAGGACAAATGCTCGCTCTCGATCGATAGCTCTGCCGATTCCTTGCACAAACGCGGCTACCGCGCCAATACGCTCGAAGCGCCCATCAACGAAGTGCTGGCGGCAGGGATGATCCTCATTTCCGGTTGGCGGGGCGACCGTACATTCATTGATCCGATGTGCGGCTCGGGTACCTTGCTCATCGAAGCGGCACTGATTGCTACGAATACGCCGCCGCAGCTGCATCGCGAGGCTTTCGGCTTTATGAAATGGCGCGATTTTGATGCCAATCTTTGGGAAGATGTAGTCGACAAAGCTAAAGCACAAATTAAACCTTTGACATGCCAAATCCTTGGTTTTGACAAAGATATGCGCGCGGTACGCGTGAGTGCCCAAAATATTTTCTCCGCGCATCTCGAAGGGCAGGGCATTAAGGTAGAGAAAAAATCCTTTGAAAAACTGGTGCCGCCGCCACCGCCGGGTATAGTCATTACCAATCCGCCGTACGATGAGCGCCTGAAAGAAGTGGAAGTCGAAGCATTTTATAAAATGATCGGTGATCAATTGAAACAAGAGTTCTCAGGGTATGAAGCCTGGCTCATATCGTCGAACAAAGAAGCTTTGAAATACATTGGCTTGCGTCCTTCACAAAAAATGACGTTATTTAATGGCGCATTAGAATGTAAATTTCAGAAATATGAATTGTATGAAGGTTCTCGGGAACAATAAGCATTTGGTAGTTTTCAGTCAGCAGTTTATTATAATCTTGATGACTATCAT
Source organism: uncultured Saprospiraceae bacterium (assembly GCA_964523725.1). Lineage (GTDB taxonomy): Bacteria > Bacteroidota > Bacteroidia > Chitinophagales > Saprospiraceae > JADJNW01. Next base: position 15,591 of record CAZGAU010000111.1, on the reverse strand, counting down.
GATGCTCTTTACAATTTCGGTAAATGTCAATGCCCAAATCGCCGGTAAATCCATTCCCGAATTGCGCCGGGAGATGTCTCTTAATTCTTTTAAATTAACCTTTCAACCCATCATCCCGTCAACTATTTATTTACCATTTACGATTTACGATTCACCGATAAGCCGATATACCGTATACCATCATATCACAAAACCGCAAACCGAAATACCGAACTTACACCGTTACGAACACCTTCCGATTTTTTGCAAATTTGAAGTGAAAATGGAGCAGGCGGTCAAGTTTCCTGTTAAAATGCGCCTCGGTGATGTAGAGTACGTAGATCGGCTGGAAGGGAAACGGCAGTAAGACCTTATTTATCTGAACCCGAAAGGAAGAAGTTTTCAGGATTTTCATAAAAAAAAGCCCATTCGCGATAAACGAACGAGCCTTTTATTTTGTGGAGGTAAGGGGAGTCGAACCCCTGACCTCTTGCATGCCATGCAAGCGCTCTAGCCAGCTGAGCTATACCCCCATTGTTTCAAAAATAAAAGGAGCAACGATTTTGCTACCTGTGAATAAGGAGTTTTTGCTCCACCTGACCTTCCCGACATGTCGGGACGCTCTAGCCAGCTGAGCTATACCCCCATTGTTTTTAGCGTGGCAAATGTAATTACATTTTTGGTTTTTAAGGAGAAAATTTTCTTTTTCCAACCTTTTTTATTTGCCTGGATGTGCTCAAACAATTGATTTGAGCCTTTTTACTTCACCGCATTTATTTGCGAACAAGACATTCATCAGAATGTTTTTAAGCGAGGCGAAAATACGATATTTTGCAAAATAAAACAAAGAAATCTGCTAACTTCGCGCGTACGATTAATGTAAAGGAGATGGAGAAGATAACGGAATTCCCTTCCAACTATAGGCACCTGGAAAAAATGTCGGTGCAGGAGCTTTTGGAAAAGATTAATAATGAAGATAAAACTGTTCCGCTGGCAGTCGAGCGAGCCATACCACAGATTGAACCTCTGGTCAGAGTCATTGTAGAAAAAATGCGGGAGGGCGGCAGGTTGTTTTATATCGGCGCGGGTACGAGCGGCAGACTGGGCATCTTGGATGCCTCCGAATGTCCGCCGACGTTTGGCGTGCCCGCCGACTGGGTAATCGGATTGATTGCGGGGGGTGATAGTGCGATCCGTAAAGCGGTGGAATTTGCCGAAGACAGTGAAACCCAGGCTTGGGAAGATTTGCAAAAGTATTTCGTTGATAACCAGGATGTTGTGATTGGTATTGCTGCCTCAGGTACCACGCCTTATGTGATACATGGTCTGAAAACCTGCCAGGAGCATGGCATTGTAACCGGATGCATTACCTGCAATCCAAGCGCCCCGGTGACGGAATTTTCGGATTTTCCAATCGAGGTAGTCGTAGGACCAGAGTTTGTAACCGGAAGTACCCGTATGAAAGCTGGCACTGGGCAGAAGCTTGTTTTGAATATGATTAGTACCAGCGTTATGATTCAGCTGGGGCGAGTATTAGACAATAAAATGGTGGACATGCAACTTAGCAATAATAAATTGGTAGATCGCGGCACCAAAATGCTGATGAATGCACTGGAAATCAGTTACGAAGAAGCACAGGCGCTTTTGCTGAAACACGGCAGCGTGAGAAAGGCGATGAAAGCATATCAGCATTAATGATTTGGGTGGCTTTCTCGTGACGGCTATAAGCGTTATACAAAGCGCTATTGCTGGTGCTTTTAATATCCGAAACGATGGGGTGCTGGCATATCAAACTGTATTTACATTTTTTAATGTCAAGTGATTCCAATACTCCATTTTCCGATACTGCTTTCTTTTATAATTTTCCTATCTTCCTGCTGATTTAAAGGGCTATAATCCAATCAGTATGAATCTTATCATTGACAGCGGGGCTACCAAGGCTAACTGGACACTCGCCGACCAGCAAGAAATTCAATTACAGATACAAACCCAGGGGCTTCATCCGCTGCTGATGACCGACGAAAACCTGCGCGCTCTCTCGGAAGAAGCGCGGCAGCGCGGTATAAACAAGTTAGATCATATCTTTTATTATGGTACTGGCTGTAAGGTGGAAAGTTCCCGCCAGCGGCTGAACGCTATTTTGCAACAAGTTTTCCCGGAGGCGAATAGAGTAGAAGTGGATACGGATTTGATGGGGGCGGCCCGGGCACTATGTCAGCGGTCGCCGGGGGTGGCTTGTATTCTGGGTACAGGCTCTAATTCCTGCTTTTTTGATGGCGAAAATATCACCCAAAACAGAGGTGGATACGGTTTTATCCTGGGGGATGAGGGCAGCGGCGCAGCAATGGGTAAGGATTTAATGGCGGATTTCCTGAACAAACAGATTCCAGGGCATTTGCAAGAAAAATTGATCGAAAAATACCAACTGACTTCTACTGAAGTGATCGAATCAACCTACAGGCGTCCGGCGCCCAGTCGTTATCTGGCAAGCTTCGCTCCTTTTTTGCTGGAAAATATAAAGGAAGATTATGTTCTACAGTTGGTTGAAAATCAGATTTCGATATTCTTAAAAAGATATATTCTCGTTTATGAAGGTGCTCGGGAGATTCCGGTTCATTTCACAGGTTCCATTGCCTGGCATTTCAAACCATTTGTAGAAAAAGCTTTGCAACAACTTGATTTGCAAAGAGGAACATTTCTTCCTGAGCCGATGCCTGGATTGGTCAATTATCACGGTTCATATTAAAAAAAAATCTCCTCACCCGAAGGCAAGGAGATTGAAAAATATTGTGTGAAATAGTAGCCAAGTTTTAGGAGTAAACAGTTTTACTGCCCACTAAAATTATCGCCTTAAACCGTTGGATCAGCCGGTGTATTTGGATTGTTCGTGCGCTCACGCAGCGGGTACGGATAGAAATTGCGGTTGCGCTCGGCATTCGCATCATTCGGGCCCGGACGGTTGAAGCGACGGCTGTCCTCCAGTTTTAAACCGCTCATATACAATTCGATACAACGATTGCGATAAATTTCCTGAAGCACTGCTTCCTGTGTTTGTGCTCCACTGTAAACTGGTAAATTTGCATTCACCGCAAAAGCATCGTTCGTTTTAGTCAGCACTTTATTCAATTCTGCAATTGCCTGGGGCAACTGATTCTGGCGGGCATAAGCCTCGGCTTTAATCAGAATAATTTCACCCGGCAGGTAAACTGGAATCGGATCGGTATCGCTTTTGAAAAAGCCCTGCACCTTTACGTTGGTAACAGGATTTGTACCCAGATAGAATGGAATCCGCCCATCGGCAGGATCGGGCGCCAAAGCCCCCGTCAACCCAAAGTTGTAAAGACCATTATACGTATTGTTATTCACCAGAGAAGTACGGAAAACCGGATTCTGGTTGATTGCATCGTACTTGAAAATTGATTTGCTGGTAAGATCCACTTTGTTGGCTGCCTCCAGTGCTTTGGCGGAGTTCCCAACCATCGTGTAATAACGTGCCAACAAAGCCTGGATGGCGTTGGTCATGTTAATATCCGTACCTACTTTTGTATTGAAGTAGGCGGAGATAGGCGTTTTTGCCAATGCGCCGGCAGCATCTTCGAGCAATTGAATCGCCTCCTGCAGCGCCTCTGTGCGTGGCTTGAAATTGGCATTTCTACCACCCAGGAAGTCACCGGAAGTAATAATTTCCGTAGGAACCTGCTCCCAAAACTGGGCCATGGTACCAATAGACAGTGCCTTGAAATAGTGGCCATACACCAAAATACCAGTAAAGGTGCCTTGATCGGTAGCTATTTTGGCGTTGTCAATCAGCAATTGAGAATAAGCTTTAACGAGGTTTGAGCTCGTCCAGATATTATTCACGAATGCATTTGCATTACCGACGTTACCCCTTCCAGCTTCCAGTGCTGCCAGCTCACCGTTACCGGTATTGATGACAAATAACTCTTTGGTAGTTAGTCCATTAGCGGATATTAGGTTGTAAAGGGCACTCGTAGCGCCAACCGAATATTCTCTTTTAATGCCCACCACCAAACCCAGCAAGCCATCCACGCTATTGATAACAGCGTCTTTGGTAGCCGCATTCGGATTGGTATATTCTTTTTCGCAGCTGCCCAATAATAACATAATAGGCAACATGGCGATTATGATGATTTTTTTCATTATACTCAAATTTTTATTTTTAAAATGGTTCTACTGCTTAAAACTTCACACCAATTTTGAACTGTACGTTCAGTGGAATCGGCACATTACCGAAATCATCGCCGCGTACCCGGTCGTTCTGACCTGCCGAGTTCGTCTCAGGATCAAAACCTTCGTACTTGTCGAATGAAATCAGGTTTCGACCCACCAAGGTGAAGTTTACATTCTGGAACAGATTGCCTACTTTGCCTACGTTGTAGCTCAGCGCTACTTCGCGCAATTTGATAAAAGAACCATCTTCAATATGTTCTTCCTGAATACGCTGACCCGTTACACCACCGGCGATGGATGCTACATAACCGCGTGCCACCTCACCCTTGAGTTCCTGCTCGGCAATTTTACCGTGCCCAACGTTGTTACCTGTGATGCGGTTCCAATTGTACATATCTGCACCCTGGAAAAAGTCGAACTGGAAACGGAATGCCAGTTTTTTATAAGCAAAGTTAGAACTGAAAGAACCAAACCAATCCGGATTCGGATCTCCGATCACCTTCAATAATTCAGTATTGCCCTGGATCGGTTGGCCATTGGCATCGCGTACGGGCACGAAATAGTTGCCGGCTACATTATAAATTCTATCGCGTAATGCACCTTCCGGAAGATTGGCAGGATTGTAATTAGCCTCCGGAATAATCAAGCCCCTTTCCGGCTGGGCGAGTCCCTGTGGTGTCAACAACAAATTACCGTTGTTATCACGAGCATAGTAGCGACCAAAGAACAAACCAAATTGCTCACCGCTGATTGCAGATTGCGTACCATCACTGCCACGTAAGAACAATACACCGTCAATACCGGATACTTCGTTGCGGTTACGCGTCCAGAGTGCAGTCAAATCCCAGCTGAAATCCTTGGTTCTTACCGGTGTAACCTGGAGCATCAATTCCAAGCCCTGGTTATTCATACTACCTACGTTGGTTACAATGCTGGTGCCCCCTGCCGTTGGCGGCAACTGACGGTCGAGCAGCAAATCGTCGATATCCTGATTGTAATAAGTGACATTTAAACCAACGCGGTTATTGAAAAATGCCATATCAGCGCCCACTTCAAATTCGGTCATGATTTCCGGCTTTACATCCGGATTAGCCAGTACGCGCGAAGGCACGATCGAAGGCAGCCCCGTGAGCTGACTCAGCAGGAAGTTGTCGAAGCGGTCATATGGACCGATTCCCGTCAGGTTACCCGCCTGACCATAAGAAGCGCGAAGTTTAAGGGTACCGATGGTTTTTTGCAAATTGCTTCCTTTCCAATAATCGGAGAGCAGGTAGCTGAAACTTGCTTTCGGGTAGAAGATATTCTGATTGTCTTCCGAGAATGCAGAAGAACCATCCACGCGACCGGCGAGGGTCAGGAAGAATTGTTCATTGTATCCAAACGTCTGTTGCAGGAAATAGCCCCACACACTCCGCTGAGCAATGCTTTGTACCGGCAAAGAAAAGAGGTTGGCAGCAGCGGCAATCGTTTCCACGAAAGGCGCCAGATCCCGTCCTTCCTGGGCGGTATAATGATTGCGATTGTATTGAATCTGATAACCGGCAGTCGTAGTAGAAGTAATTTTGCTGGTTAGATTTTTGTTGTAAGTTGCAGTCAGGTCTTGATTAAGCAGCGTTACGTTGCTGGTAGCATTGCTCACGTAACCATCCGGGAAAAAAGTAGCAGCTACACCACCATACGGCAGGCGTGGGTGGAATTCATTACCAACCAGTGCGTAGTTGTCAATGCCCAGGATCGCATTGATGTTCAAGCCGGCAATCGGGTACAAATTGAGTTGAATATCTCCAATGGTACGATTGGTACGTTGGGTAAGCTCAAAAGTTTCCAAAACAGAAAGCGGATTAACACGCACCAATTCCACTTGTTTCAGGTTACCATTGGCATCGCGCTCATTCAAATCCCAAACGTTATCGATAATATATATCGTACTGATCGGGCTGAAGAAGTTGTTACCGTTAGGCATATCCTGGCTCAAACTATTATTGAACGCCAAACCTACCGACATAGAAGCCCAGTCGGTCAGGGTTTGATTCAGACGCAGACGTCCGGTATATTTTGTAAAATTGGTATTCTTGACAATACCATCGTTATTGAAATATCCAAAAGAAGCAAAGTAATTTGTTTTGTCGTTTCCACCCGAAACCGAAAGGTAGTTGTCGGTACCCCAGGCACCGGTAAAGATATCATCCTGATAATCATATCGTTGTACGGCGTATTTGTCGGTGATCAGCGTACGGTTGGCTGGTGCGGCTTTGATGAAACCAACATTATTGGCGGTCAGTGTCGCATCAGACAGACCCAGAGTCAACAAAATGGTCAGACGATCCTGCGTCGTTTCCAGGCGATCGCTACCTTTTACACCAAAGCGTTCCGGATGATCGGTCAGGAAAACCCGATTTCGCAAAGCACTATACTGAATAGAGGTTCCAAACTCAATGGTAGCCTTGCCGCTTTTACCGCGCTTGGTGAAAATCTGGACTACACCATTGGAAGCCCGGGAGCCATAAATAGCAGCAGCTGCAGCGCCATTCAACACTTCGATGCGCTCGATATCATTCGGGTTAATGTCCACAAGGCGGTTCTGGCCAGCTTGCAGCCCCGTAGTCATTGCATCTGCGCTCAAATTGATCACGTTGGTCGAGCTGTTATCCACGATGACACCATCCACGATGTAGAGCGGATCGCTGGAACCCTTGATAGAACTGGCGCCGCGCAGGCGTACCGAAATCCCCCCTGCCGGATACCCGTCATTTTGAGTAATCTGGGCACCCATTACCTTACCACTCAAGGCCGCAAGTGTATTGGTCGTACCTGAATTCTGAAGTTTCTCGCCACTCACAACGCCAATGGCATTACCCAACTGCTTGCGGGTGGAGGTGGGAGAGTTACCGGTTACAACTACCGCATCCAGTTCAAGAATATCGGCTCCCAGCTTGATATCTTTGGTCAGATTGCTATTAGATTCGTTGATTGTAACTTTTTCATTGTAAGAAGAATATCCCACGTAGCTAAATAATAGTGTGTATTCGCCCGGTGCAACTGCATCGGACAGGTCATAAAATCCTCGTTCGTCGGTCACGGTTCCTAACCTGGGTTCGACCAACTGTACGGTTACCCCGATCAAAGGAAGTCCACTGTCGTCGGTCACAGTTCCTTTTATGGAGAAACTGATTTTTTGTGCGAAAGCGAATGTTGTTATCATTACCATCATAAGTAGCAATGACAACCGTCGGCTCAAGTTAATTTGCATCATAAGTCGCTTTATTAGGTTAGATAATATTAATTAATAGGTTAAGAAGCCTTTGTATAAACTTATACAAAGAAATATTTTATGACTTTATTTAATAGTGGTGTCGTTTAAACGCTTCGATGGCTTCATATTCAGCCAGCCCCAGTTTGTCGTAAAGTATCGCGGTTCCCCGGTTGCGCTGCTCGGCGCGTTCCCAGAATTCACGTGAGTCATGTCCCGGAAACAATGGGCGATCTTTCTGCGATTGGTGTTTGAAAATGGCACGACGCTTGCGCAGCAACTCTTCCGGGCTGAGTGGTACTGCCATATCTATATCATCGATATCCCATTCCTGCCAAGCGCCCCGATAAAGCCACACCCAGCAGTCGTCAATCCAGGCATCACCTGTTTTTTTACAACGCTCAAGCGCTTGAAAAATCGCGCTCAGACAAACCCGGTGGGTACCATGTGGATCCGACAAGTCGCCTGCGGCAAAAACCTGATGCGGCTTGACCTTGCGCAATAAATCAACGATAATCTGAATATCTTCTTCGCTGAGCGGTTTTTTCTTTACCAATCCGGTTTCATAAAATGGCATATCCAAGAAATGCATGTTTTCATCCTTGATGCCTACGTAACGGCAACCCGCCTTGGCTTCGCCCCGGCGGATAAGCCCTTTGATTTTTTGCACTTCTTTGGCATCTACTTCACCGGGTTTCTTGGTATTTAGCTTTTCGCGAATGGTATTAAACAGCGATTGCGTAACCTCCTTATGCAAGCCGAAGTCAGCGTGGAAATCATTTACAAAATCTGCAAAACGCAGCACATCATCATCGAAAACGGCAATATTTCCGGAAGTCTGATAAGCTACATGTACATCGTGCCCCTGATCGTGTAAACGAATAAACGTGCCACCCATTGAAATAACATCGTCATCCGGGTGAGGGCTAAATATAATGACACGTTTTTGCGAAGGAGTTGCACGCTCTGGCCGATTGGTATCATCTGCGTTGGGTTTTCCGCCCGGCCAACCGGTGATAGTGTGCTGTAATTCGTTGAAAACCTTGATGTTGACAAAATAAGCCGCATCGTATTCGGTGATCAGATCCACCATGCCATTATCGGCGTAATCACGATTGGTCAGCTTTAATATAGGTTTACCCAGGTGTAAACTTAGCCAGGTCACCGCTTTTTTGATCATTTTATCATCCCAGTTGCATGTTTTTACCAGCCATGGGGTTTTGAAGCGGGTAAGTTCTGCTGCGGCGGCTTCGTCGAGCACAACGGTTGCATTTGGATGGTTTTGCAGATAAGTAGCCGGTACCGAATCTGTAACAGGACCTTGCACTGTTCTTTGAATAACCGGCGCTTTTCCTTCACCCCAAGCCATCAATATAATGCGCTTGGCATCAAGAATGGTGCCTACTCCCATGGTAATTGCCTTGCGCGGCACATTTTCTTCTCCGAAAAAGTCGCTTGCGGCATCGGTGATGGTGATGTGGTCAAGTGTAATCAAACGAGTACGTGAAGTAACACCCGAACCAGGTTCGTTAAAACCAATGTGTCCGGTACGACCAATACCCAGGAGTTGTAGGTCAAGACCTCCGAATGACTGGATTTTTTCTTCGTATTCTTTGCAAAAAGCCTCCACCTCATCTCGCTGGAGCGTTCCATCAGGAATGTGTACATGCTCAGACGGGATGTCCACGTGATCGAAGAGATTTTCCTTCATAAATCGTACGTAACTCTGCAACTGGTCGGGCTGGATGGGATAGTATTCATCCAGGTTGAAGGTGACAACATTCTTGAAACTCAAACCTTCTTCCTTGTGCATCCGAATTAGCTCGGAATAAACTGTTGTAGGGGTGGAACCTGTTGCCAGACCAAGTACGCAGTTTTTACCTGCGGCTGCTTTTGCTCTAATTAATTCGGCGATTTCTTTGGCAACGGCCTCAGAGGCAGTAACAGAGGTTGCATAAACCTGCAAGGGAATTCTTTCATAATGACTTTGTTGATGCATGACAACGCTACTATTTTAGGTGAAACATGGTTTTTTTTCTTAATTATGGCTCATTCTAAAGCATTAGCTTGAAATGAGGGCGCTGATCGGGTCAAAAAAACACCAGCTGCCAAAAGGCATAGCTCGGCAAAATGTTGATGGGATTATAAAAAAAACTGTTTAAACTGGCTGGTTCGGGGATTCAGAACTTGTGCTCTTGACTAAGGCTGTTTTGTAATTCTAAACAAAGTTGCAATTATTTGCAGTTTTTTGCAATTTTTTTCTTTAATTTGTTAGGATATTTTTATCTCTATGCAATAAAATGCCGAAAGTCCATGCTGAAAGAAGAAAGACAAGCGCTGATTCTTCGTGAGGTAAATGTGCATAACAAGGTGTTACTCACGGACTTAAGCCAGAAGTTCGATGTGTCAGAGGATACTATACGCCGGGATTTGCAGGAACTTGCAAATTCAAGCAAAGTCATAAAGGTCCGCGGGGGAGCATTATCCAAATCCTACAGCGCATTTTCTTATCATGAACAAGACATTTATGCCTACAAAGAAAAAATCACAATTGCACGCAAGGCGGTCAGTTTGCTGCAGGATGGCATGCTGGTATTGATCAGCGGCGGCTCTACCAACCTGGAAATCGCCCGATTGATCCCCCCCGATTTGAAGGTTACCTTTCTGACGATTAGTTTGTCTACCGCTATGCAATTACTGGAGCACCCCTCTAGTGAAACGATTTTCCTGGGCGGTCAGCTGTCTAAGAGCGCCAAAATTACCGTGGGAGGCGAAGTAATTGGCAAATTACTGGAGGTACGCCCCGATATTTGTTTTATGGGCACTAATGGGATTGACGCTTCCGCCGGGATTACGGAATCCGACTGGGAGGTGGTCACCGTAAAAAAAGCAATGATGCAAGCCTCCAGCAAAGTCATATTGGGCAGCATTTCCGAGAAACTAAATACTGTTCAAAAAATAAAAGTCTGCGATATCAACCAGGTAAACCTGCTCATTACCGAACTCGATCCGGGAAGCGATGTGCTGGCCTCGTACCGGCATGCGGGAGTAAAGGTGATATGATGGTTGGTATTTAAATGAAAACTATGGCACTTCAGTACCTGCGGAAGCTTGCCACAGTTCAAACCATTCTTCACGGGTGAGCCCAATGTCGAGTGCCGCCACAGCAGCTTTGATCCGGTCAATATTGGCTGTGCCCAATACCGGTAATATTTCTGCTGGATGCCGCAACAACCAAGCGATCAGGATTTGGTCAATTTTTACATTTTCCTTCCTTGATGCAATATTTTCAGCGATATTCCAGATTTCCTGGATCCGTTTTTCTTTTACTTTTGCAAAAATAGCCCCGCCACCAAGTGGCGACCAGACCATGGGCTTGATACGATGCTGCAAGCATTGGTCAAAAGTTCCGTCGTGAAAAGGCTCCATGTGTAAAATACTGGCTTCTAATTGATTGGTAACCAACGGAATCCAGGAATTCAGCATCTCAAATTGCGAAGGTGTAAAATTGGACACACCGAAATGAAGCACTTTGCCATCCTTTTTCAACGCGGTAAATGCCTCGGCAACCTCGTCGGGGTGGAGTAGGGGATCAGGGCGGTGAATTAGGAGTAAATCAAGGTAAGTGGTGTGAAGATTCCGAAGCGATTGTTCCACAGATCGGATGATATGCCCTTTGCTTGTATCGTATGATTTGATCCGGTGATCGGGGCGGTTAGGGGTAATCATGCGAATGCCGCATTTGGTCACCAGCTGAAGCTTTTCACGCAAAGCAGGATTCAACCGCAGCGCCACGCCAAATTCCAGTTCGGTGCTGTAATTTCCATAAATATCGGCATGATCGAAAGTGGTAACGCCAAGCTCCACGCATTGCTCCATCAATTGTCTCATTTGCTGCGTGTCGAGTTGCTTGCCCCAAGCGCCCCATTTCATGACGCCCGCTACGATGCGGGATAATGCCGGCCCATTTTCTGCTATCCGGGTGGTTTTAATCATTTTCTAATGTAGTTTGATATGATTTCTGATCATTTTTACCGTTTAAACGGCAGAAATTACCCTTAATGTTAAAATATTTTCATTTTAGCGATGTTATTTAAATGTAATAAATTCACAGAAAGAACTAAACAAAACGAACTATGAGCACAGAAAAAGGATTAAGAACATACGGTATCGTGATGACGATCTTGTTTATTCTAGCCTTGGCAGGATTTCTGATCACCTATTTTGGTAAAAATAAAGTCATCGCTGAAACCAGCTCTGAAAGAGACGAATTACTCATAGAGCGCACCAACCTGGAGCGTGATCTGGATAGCTTACAAAATGTATTGCAATTGGCCAGTGCTGAAAATGACAGTCTGGAAGGCTCTTTGTCGGAATTACAATCGCTGATCGAAGAGAAAAATGCATTGGTGACCCGGCTTCGTGCACAATCAGCCAATACGGCTAAAGGATTACAAAATGAGATCAATCAACTCCGCCAACTCCGGGGAGAACTGGAAGGCGCTATCGGGCAATTGCAGGAAGAAAATGAAACACTTCGTACTGAAAACCAGCGTTTGACGGCTGAAAATGAACAACTTACTACCGAACGTGGTCAATTGACCTCCCAAGTGGAAGATTTGAACAAATTCAACCAAACGCTTCAGGATCAGGTGGCTAAGCTAACTCGTGCCGGGATCAAAGCCTCCGCCTTCCGGGTGGATGTGGAAACTCGCTCTGACAAGCTGACCGCCAAGGCCCGTCGTACCCGCGAAATTGCGATTACTTTTGATCTGGTGGATCTGCCCGAAGAATATCAGGGTGAACATACCTTATACCTTGTTTTGACCGATGTAAACGGTGCCTTGCTGCCAATCGAAGGAACAATGACCAGTGCGAACATTCCAACACCCAGTGGTAATGCTCTGCAAATACAGGCACAGCAGACCAAAGACGTGAATCTGAGCCGGGTGCAGCGCTTATCATTCAATTATCCTGTTGAAGATCGTCTGAAAGCCGGAACCTATGTCGCAACCGTTTATGCCGATTTTGGCATCCTGGGTTCTTCCAGTTTCCGCCTGAGATAATTTAAGTTGACGGAAAAATGGAGTATTGGAACTTTTGAAGTATCATTCCAATACTCCATCCTTCCATCCCCCCATTTTTGTATTTTTACCCCAAAGCTCGTTATACCATGAGAAAATACTTGATGTTTTGCTTCGCGCTGCTGTTATTAAGTTCTTGTGTTTCCAACAAGAAATACCGGATAGAACTGGATGCCCGCAAGGGTGCTGAAGAGCGCGAATTGGTGTTGCGCAGCGAATTGAATGATGCTAAAGTACGAGTGCAAAGCTTGACCGAACAACTCACCGACCTGAGCCGCACTAATGGTACGCTTGAATATATAAACAATAACCTTCGCACCGAAAACGATGAATTAAGAAGCCGGATTAGTTCGCTCTCTTCAACTTCTACTTCCGAAATCGGCCAGCTAAGCCAGCGTTTGCAGGAAACAAGTGCTACCCTGGCGCAACGAAATCAGGCTATTCAGGATTTGCAAACAACGATCAGGGAAAGAAATGCCATTCTGCAATCGATTTACAGCCGGCTGGATTCAACGATGAGAGTGTTTGGCGCAGACAATGTGAAAACGGAGTTTGTAGATGGTAAAGCCATTGTAATCCTGCCCAGTGATGTAATGTTCAGCAGCAACAGCGCCCGCCTGACGCGCAAAGGGCTGGAAATCCTGGCTCAGCTTGCTCCGCCTCTGGAAAACAATCCCAATTTCGATATTCTGATCGAAGGACATACCGACAATGATAAGCCCCGTAGCCGCAGTTACAGCGACAATTGGGCTTTAAGTTCCGATCAGGCGGTCGCGGTGGCGCGCGTGCTCACCAAAGATTTTGACATCGTTTCCAATCAGGTAGCGCCAGTTGGCAAGAGCGAATTCCAGCCGCGTGCGTCCAATGCCACCAGCAGCGGCCAAGCTCAGAACCGGCGCATCGAAATCGTGGTCACGCCCAAAACGACCGGCTTGTTGCGTTTGATGGAGCGGAAGTTGTCGGGGAGTTAATTGACGTATAGAAAGGTTGAGTGAAATTTTGTAGCTTCGAGGGTTAAAAATGCTCAAAGATGAGAATCAAACGATTAGAATTAAAGAATTTTCGAGGCTTCGAGGAATTGACGATCAATTTCCCGGAAACGCCCAATAATGTAGCGATTTTTGTGGGGGTGAATGGGTCAGGGAAGACGAGTGTGTTGGAGGCGATTAAAAATCTTTTTGATAAGTATATTGATGAAGTGATTCCATATTTTAATAAAGAGAAGTTGGATGAGCCATATAAATTAGAGAGAAACATTAAGAGAGGTAAGAAATTTTATATAACTTCTTTAGAAACGGATAAAAAAATTACTCTTAATCAAGAAGTAAATGAGATTGGAACAGAATTTTCTATCAAGGTACCTAAGGGTATAAATGAAAATCAGGTATTCATCAAGGAAGGTTTGGAAAAGGTTGTAGTATTTTATCCTACTGATAGATATGTTGACACATTTCCATCATTAAAAATTAAAGATATCAACTTTGAAGTAGAGCTTTTATATACATTTTCTAATTCTTTTAATGATTTTTTTAATTGGTTCAGGAGTCATGAAGATTATGAAAATGAGCAAATAAGATTTACTGATAATTCAAAATACCGAAACAAAGAATTGGAAGCTGTCCGCAATACTATCTCTATTTTTTTACCCAGTTTCTCCAATCCCCGTGTGCAGCGGCAGCCGCAAGAAGAGTTGATCGTTGAAAAGAACGGAGAAAAACTATCTATTTCCAATCTCTCGCACGGCGAGCGCCTGATGTTTGCCATGGTCGGCGATATTGCGCGGCGCTTGAGTATTGCTAATCCTGGTTTGGATGATCCATTGCAAGGTGAGGGGGCCGTTCTCATCGACGAGATTGAATTGCATCTGCACCCTGGCTGGCAGCGCAAGATTGTGCCTTTACTGACGAAAACTTTTCCAAATATTCAATTCATTCTCACGACGCATTCACCACAGGTGATTAGCAGTGTGGAACGGGAGAGTGTATTTATTTTGGAGGATTTCAAGTTAGTAGAAAAAACACCTCATACTTTTGGTCGGGATAGTAATTCTATTTTGCAAGATTTATTTAATGTAACGGAACGCCCACCTGAAGTAAAAAATGGATTTAGAAAGCTATATCGCCTTATAGATAAACCCGAAGAAACAGAAACTACCAAACATCTGCTCCGGGAAATGGAAGAAAAATACGGAAGTGATGACCCCGAAATTATGCGAGCAAAAATGCACTTTGAATTTTTGAACGAAGAATGAAGCATATCAAGAAAGATATTGGAAACGAGCCGGTTTCCTTAAAATCTCATCGCTCTACACCCGGAGCTACTTACAATGACTGTAATAAAGAAGATATACGCCAGGCTTTGTTGAAAGAACAGGGGCATATTTGTGCTTATTGTATGCAGCGCATCTCGGCAAATTCAGATAAATCAGGTGTACCTATGATGCAAATTGAGCATTATGAAGCGCAAAGTCAGAATGAAGATTTGCAGTTGAATTATCTTAATATGTTGGGTGTTTGTCTTGGTAATAAAGGTTTTGCGAGGCATTTGCAACACTTTGATCAAAGCAGAGGAAATGAAGTATTAAAAATTGATCCGAGGCAACCCGTTTGCGAAGAGTATATCAGATTTAGCAATAACGGAGAAATTTATTCAGACGATGAACAAGTAGATAATGATTTAAATAGAATTTTAAATTTGAATGTCCGTTATTTAGTAGATGCACGAAAAGCAGCAATAGATGAGACTGTTAAAAATCTTAGAAATAAATACAAAAAAAAGCCCGGTCAAAGCTGGAGCAAAAGTGACCTTCAAAAAGAAATTAGAAATTGGCAAGAATTGGATGTAGATGGAATGTTTCCAGTATTTTGTCAAGCTGCTATTTACTACCTGCAAAGAAAACTCCAGCGCCTTTTATGAAACTCTCCGTCATTATCGTCAACTACAACGTTAAATACTTCCTGGAGCAGGTGCTGCTTTCGGTGCGCAAGGCGTCGCATGGGCTGGAGGTGGAGACCTGGGTGGTGGACAATAACTCGGTGGACGATTCGGTGGAGATGGTGCGCGAGAAATTCCCAGAGGTGAAGTTGA
>CAZGAU010000110.1:7040-18240 GCA_964523725.1 uncultured Saprospiraceae bacterium | reverse complement strand
ATTTGGGATGCTGCCAATGGGTCATACCCGGTACAATAATATCTTTAAAATCCTGGAAAATTTCCTGGAATGTTTCACCTTGTGCCGGGGCTGCTTCGGGTAGTTGGGCTTTGATATCTCCAGGTTTTACTGGCGGTTTCACCGGATATTGTTCGATATTCGACAGATAATCCGCCATCCAATCCACCAGTTCGTGAGCGTATTTACGGAATTCTTCGTTGGTCATACTTTTTATAGTTCAAGGTTTAAGAGTTCAAGGTTCGAAAGTTAGCCAATATTGTGCGTGCTTCTTGGTCATTTTTGATAAAAATTAATTGGTCGGGATCGAATTTTGCTTCTTCAAGCGCTTTGAAAATGCGGGGTTTGTAACGTAGATTATAGGTGATTATAAAATGAAAAAACGCCCAATCATAACGCTCCGGGCAACCCTCGGTCATGTCGGGACGGCCGCGCAAGCCTAGTTTGAATAAGGTAATTCGCTTGAGCGCCCGCCACAGGCAAAGCCAGGTAGGAAAATCAAAAAAATAAATAACATCGGCTCTTTGCGCCCGTAACCCAATGGTGCTGGTGTAGCCGCCATCCATGATCCATTGTTCTTTGGCAATCAGCTCTTTTACGATGACTTCCCATTCTTCTTTAGGTGTTTCTACCCAACCGGGACGCCAGTAATACCGATCAAGGTGGATCAATTCATATTTGGGAAAAACATCATGTAATCGTCGGGCAAAAGTTGATTTTCCCGCACCGCTACAACCGATAATCATGATACGCTGCATAATATTACTGGTTTTTTAATTCCATACGTAGATTCAGCCAATAAATGCTCGCGAGATAGAAAATGGTTCCGACGCCAAAAAAAATCCAGAATTGCCCGTTTTGATCTGCCGCCATTTCCAGGCTACGGAACGACCAATAAGTTGGGATCAGCGCCAGTACGTGCAGGAATTTTTGGGGTAAGAAATAAACCAGCGCCGGCAGATTGAGCAGCAAGCTCGCAATCTTCATCTGTGCCAGCCCCTCAATGCGGTTATTGGCAAAAGCCCCCAACATCAGCGCGAGCAATGGCGCGCAAAGGCTGTATTGTAAGGAAAGCAGCAGTTCCTGATACAAGGGCAGGGTGACGATACGCCCCCAGTGGATCAGCGTAAAATTGACCAAGGTAGAAACGACTAAACCAATCAGCAGGCGCGAAGCGACCAACGTCAGCCCGGAGATCGGTAATACCCGAATAACTTGCCATACATTTTCTTCTTTTTCTTCCAGAAACAGGAAAGCGTAGATCATCCCAAACATCGTAGCAGATTGCATGCACGCCCACATCAGAATTACTTCTTCGTAGGGTGCTATGGCGGGGTAGCGTTGGGCCACTAGCGGCACCAACCACCGCACAATTGCAAAGGCTACAAAGGGAAAGACCAGCAATCCCTTGAAAATCGGGTCGCGGAAAGTGGAGCGGAAGTCGTTTAGGCTAAGGGCGAGAATAGCATTCATAATCAATGTGTTATGGTATCTGGTGCTATGGTTATACAAGTCTTGATTGCGTAATTTTATTTGCCAAAAGCCAAATAAGTAAAGTCCAGATTATCAAGTGGATATACATTACAAAGTTAAAACTAAAACTCCTGTTTTCAAAAGTAGAACGCAGCAACTCAATACCGCCGGTGGAGGGCAAAGGCAGGAAATACCAGCTTTCGCCGATATCGAATATGCTCAGGAACGGGACAGCATTGAACAACAACACCGGAATCATATATAATAAAAATTGATTAAAGTTTCGCGCCAGCGCACCGATGCAAAAACCCAGACATGAAAACATAAAAGCCGAGAAAAATACCGATGTAAATAAATGCAATCCATTGAAATTCAAACCCACCGCTGCAACTGTCATAATAAATGATAACAGGGTTGCCAATAGTGATAATACCATTGCTTTGGAGAGCAGATAAAACCTGGGCGCAACCGGGAGCACGGCGATTGCCTGCAGGGTATTCTGGTTTTTATCAAACATCCATAGTACGCCCGCAAATAGCAAACCAGTAATTACCGGATCATTAAATATTAATATAATAAGAATAATGGTAAGGTTGCCTAATGGCTTAAGTAAATAAAAAACACCAATATATAACAAAGTTATAATAGCAGCTATCACAAACAGCCGGTTCCGGTTCAATAATATTACATCCCATTTAAATAAATGCAGAAAATATTTCATGATTTTATTGATCAAATACTAACTAATTCATCACACCAACTGCTCACCGGTTACCTTGATAAATACCTCTTCCAGGGTAGCTTCCTGAGAGTGAATCGTCGCGATTTGATTGGCATCAAGCAATGCCCGAAAGTCTGGGTTCTGCCCCAGGTTTTCCATCGGGAATATTTGTTCTTGTTCGACCCAGCCGTTCGTAGTGATGCGCACGCTTTTCTCGCCGTGTTGTAGCTTCAGATTCGCCGGGGTATCCAGGGCTTTGATCGTGCCCTGGTGCAGCAACGCTACCCTATCGCAGAGCTGGTCCGCGTCAAACATATTGTGAGTAGTAATAAAAATAGTCTTGCCTTGTGCGCGCAATTCCCGGATAATTTGCTTGATTTTATTGGCGTTGATAGGGTCAAGCCCCGAAGTCGGTTCATCCAGAAATAATACATCAGGATCGTGCAAAAGCGCGCGCACAAAATTGAGGCGCATTTTCATTCCTTTGGAGTAATCAGAGACAAATTTATCCGCATCCTGTGCCAAATCCAGGCGTTCCAGCCAGTAAGAAATCTTGTCAATCGGTTTTTTATAAAAAGAACCAAAAAACCGCAGGTTTTCCGTGGCTGTAAGCTTAATGTAATGATTCGGTAATTCAAACGATACGCCGATGCGCTCGTAGAATTCGCGTCCCCATTGCTGCAAAGGCTTATCTTCAAATAAAATATCGCCGCGATAACCGGTGAGCAGTTTATATAAAATCTTTTGTGTCGTGCTTTTGCCGCTGCCGCTGGGTCCGAGAAATCCAAAGATCTCGCCTTTGGCAATGGCAAAGCTCAGGTGTTGCAGGGTGTCACCTGCGCTGCCGGGATATTGAAATGACAGATGTTTGACCTGAAGCATACGCTGCAATTATTCTGACTTAAGAAACAACTCAATTGCATCCGCCAAGGTAGTAAAATTC
Source organism: uncultured Saprospiraceae bacterium (assembly GCA_964523725.1). GTDB lineage: Bacteria > Bacteroidota > Bacteroidia > Chitinophagales > Saprospiraceae > JADJNW01. Next base: position 15,085 of record CAZGAU010000110.1, on the reverse strand, counting down.
GCCTGTTCAATGGGGTGCTTAAATTCAGAAAACAGGAGTAATCTTCCATTCGGGAGCAGATTCGCCGTTGCTTCTGATTCCTCCAAACTCACCATATTATCCTGAGAGCCAATGCCAATGGTCACCGGATGTTGAATATTTTTGAAATCTTCTGCCTTAAGCGCCGCGCCGTGCCCCAGATCTTGCAACATTGCTGCGGTTTTGGTTACGACTTCTTTCCAGTCGTTCGGCTGATGTCTTTGTGCAAGCGTTTCGGCGAAAGCTGGCACCTTTTCCTGGATTTTGGCGGGATTCAACATCTTGACTTCGCGCTCAGCAGTCGCCGGATTCCAGTCGAATTTTGTACCCAACGTAAATATTTTACCAACCCGCTCGGGATGCTGTTTTGCCAAATATAAAGCCGCGTAGCCGCCCATGCTGTAACCGAAAATATTTGCTTGTTCTATCTCATTTTCATTCAAGAAAGTCAGGGCCTCATCCGCGAAAAGTGTAATGGAAAAATCACCGGTAAAGGGCTTGCCTCCATGACCGCTGAAATTGAGCGTTTGCACCGTAAAATGTGGCGTCAATTGCGTTTGCAATGGCTCCAACTGCTCTGCACTGCCGAGCGCGCCATGAAGCAACAGAAGAGGGATTTCAGGCATGGTGTTCATATTATGGTCAGGAAACGAGATTTGCAGCGGATTTGGTACGATTCGCCGAAAGCTTTTCGATCAGCGGCATTAGTTTCTCGATCGTCACATGCTCCATGATTACAATCTTGTACCAATTGGGCTGCTTGTGATTATCAGGCACCAGCCCAAATTCCTGCGCAATTTCCGGCCGAATAAAACGCGCGCGCATCGTCACAATATTCGATTTCGGGTGGCGATAAAACTCAATGCCCAACTCCTGCAAACGCTTGCACAGCCAGTTCGTGCGTTCCAGCAAAATAAAAATCTTCTCGCGCCAGCCAAAAGGTCCGTAATTCATCAAAATCATCCAGATTGCCACGGCATTAGCGCCGGAACGGCTGCCAATAAGCGTGTAATCCTCGCCTTCCACATAACTGGCATCTTTGGTATTGGCGTATTCGATAAAACCTTTGCGAGCAAGGAAAATGCCTGTACCGTAAGGCGCCTGGGCCATTTTATGCGCATCCAGCGTGACCGAAGTAATCTTCGGATTGGCAAAGTCCAACTGGTTGTTTTTTTCGGAAAACGGGTAAAAAAAGCCGCCATACGCGCCATCCACGTGCACGCGGTAGGTACAGTGCAACTCATCGAGCGCATTTGTATATAAATTCACATCATCCACCGAGCCGAACATGGTAGTCATCATATTGGCAACGACAATAAAATAGCGCTTCCCAGCTTGTTGCAATTGCAAAACGGTTTCTCGCAAAGCATTTGCATCAATGGTGCGATCATTCTCACGCACCGGAATGCTTACTTTTTCCACCTGCAAAACATTAGCAGCCTTGCTCATCGAATAATGGCTATCCGCCGAGCAGAGGATGCAAATTTCATCAGGCTTCGCGCCAAATTCCTGCATGAAGTAATTGCGATACACCCAAATGGACTGCATATTGGCTTCGGTGCCGCCCGATGCTACATAGCCATCGAACTGACCAGACTCGCCGCGCAGGATTTCCGTCGCACATATCTCAATTACCTCGCGCTCAATGGCTTGTGTACCAGCAAAAAAGTGCTCTGATTCGCCTAAAGTATGGCAACCAATGTGATTGGGATTCAATACCAGCGTGGACATAAACGGGGCGTCCTTCAAAAACGGTGCATCTGAGTAGAATACCTTGCTGTCGAGGTGCGAAGCCGGCACCCCCAGGATATTTTCATCAAAATAGTTGACGTTTTGAGCCAAAGCGTTGAAAACACGCTCTTTTATTTGACTTTGGGGCAGCTTATTCCAGAGAGACATTATGTTTTTGTTTGTATAAATGATTAGTATAGCAACTATCATTGCAAAGTACGGTAGTCTTTCTGAAATGTGCAAGAAAATTCCGCTGACTATTGGCAGACTACCTGGGTGTAAGTTTCGCCGTAGCTTGTATTTTCCGGGTCTTTCAATTTTAAATTTCCATCAAAATTAGGGTCTTCCAGTTCACCCACCTTGCGCAGCAGTTGATCGCCTTCGATTTTAAACATCACCTCTTCGGTCTGGCTGCTACCTTCAATCATATAACTATACACCGCTTTTATTTCAGCGCCATCGCGCGTGCCCGCGAGTGTACCATGGGCGCCATCTTTTTCAAAGGGAATCCAATGCATTTCACCGGTAATGTTATCGCCATTAATAACCAGCTGCACGGTCGTAAGGTCTTGGCCCACGCGGTATTCGTAGCAATAAGTTCCGTCTTTAATAGTTTGCGCTGAAGTTTCGGTGCTTTGCGCTGTATCATTGGCTTGTTTTGGCTGGCAGGCGTAGCAAAGCATCAGTACACCCAGTCCTAACATGAATGCAAATTTCTTCATGGAGAATGTGTAAAGTAGGTTTAAAAATTCCTTGCCAAGATAAGTCAATCTTTTGATCTAATTGGAGCCATTTTTGTTGCCATCGAGTACATGCACCTGCATTTCCGAGAGCTTTTCGCCGCCTTTTATTCCAAAATCCAGTGTTCTGATCGGGAAAGGAATCATAATGTCATTATCATCATAAGCTTGTTTGATGTGCATAATGGCTTCGCTTTGTGCTTGCAGGAAAGTTCCCTGATCGGGCGCCTGCAACCAAATATTAACTACAAAATTAATGGAGCTATCGCCAAACTCCACAAAAAACAAAGTAATCTCCTCATCTTTATCCCACACACTTACTTTCTGAGCCGCCTCGATGGTTATCTTTTTTACCTTTTCCAGATCATCACCGTAAGATACCCCTACGCTCAGGTCCATTCTTCGTCGACCCGTGGATGTAAAATTTTCAATCGGATTTTGAAACACATCTTTATTAGGTATGATCACGCGCTGCCCCTGAAATGTTATAATACTTGTATCGCGTAAACTTATCGTTTCCACTTTTCCCATAAAACCATTTACTTCTACCAGATCACCCACGCGCAATGGACGGCGAAACGAAAGGAATATACCTGACATAAAATTGGCTGCAATATCCTGAAAGGCAAATGCCAGCGCCAGGCCCACAATTCCCGCGCCCGCAAGAATAGATGTCACGGCCTTATCCAGGTTTAAAATGCTCAAGGCAATAAATATGGTAATACCAACGGCAACGATATGCATAAAAGAAGCAAATAACTTATTGATGGTCTCAATGGGCGAAACTTTGCGGATAAATCGCGCAGACAGATGCTTGATCCATTTGGCAATAAACAAGCCTAACACGATCACCAGCGCCGCGATGACAATATTGGGCAATAATTTGATAAATTCATTTAGCCAGGTAATCAGTTTTTCCGAAAGCAGATTGTAAGCATTTTCCAGATTCATGTGATAATGGTGTTTATAAATGAATAGATAATGACATTGTCTGGTCCTTGTTTATAAGAAATGAAGCGCTTCTACCCATTTGGCAAGAGCAGCATAAGACAATGCAGCCTCATCCAGACTATTTTACAACTGCACGCCTTAGTACAATTACGAATATAAGAAAAAATTTAAATGATCCTGGCGGTTATCTTGTGGAAGCTGGCTGAAATATAATACAGGCAGGTATTATACAAAAATATTGCAGCATAAATAGCAAACATTCTCCTATAAGTAACAAGCAATGTAGCTTACATCGCAATACTCGTTGCAAATTTTGCAACAAACATTTAAAAACTTGCAACAATCATTGCTTTACATGCAACAAAATACTCGATATGCGCAATAATCGCCTCTTTACACGCAATAAACCAAGCAATATGTGCAATTATCTTATCTCAAATGGCGATCATCCTGGCTAAACGTAAATTGATCGTAGCAGTTTGCTGAAGTAGGCTGGCTGTAGTTAGAATAATGGTAGAAAAAAACCGCGTATTCGCACCTATACGCTGCGTTAAACAGGGCGTTTATCAACACATCCAGTCATAAACAAGAGTTTTGATTTCTTTTTTATACAAAAGGCAGCAATGTTTTGAACTGAGGCGCCTCAGATTCTTTGGCCCAGAACCAAAGTGTTTTCACAGGCAGCTCACCCAATTTACCATTGATTTCGTAATAGTCGCCACTGTCATCAGAGCGTACGCGGGTGGCTTCTCGTTCTAATAAATCGCGCAGATCTCTTTCCAGTTCGCTCCAGTTTTTCAGGGTATAGTCACCCTGCGCCAGATAAGCGGCTTGATTACCCGGCGCTTTGGGCTCTAACAGTTCATCATGCAAGGTACTCACGGCTATGACGGCATTTTCAGGAAGTTTCATGGCGTATTTGGATTTATGGTTGTCAACTCTTCCTCAACCCTTCTCTTACAAAAAAACAAAAGGCAAACGCAGTGCATCCGGGTTGAGTGAGTTAATATAATTTGCACGCTATCGATTAAAATTATATTCTATCTCTGTAATTTCCAACTGATACCAGGTAAAATCACCTTCTTTTAACTTCCAGCTTACAGCAGATTTTACCGGAATGCGGATGCCGTTCATTTCTTTATACTCAGAGTTTTCGATATGCCAGCGTTCGAGCGTAGCGTCTTCCTTGCGGTTGTAATAACGATCGGCTTCAAAATAGAGCATATCGCCGGCTTGATTAAAAGTAAACACCCCGGACGCAGTTACATCGCCGTAAGTCATGGTCGCCTTGGCTGAGTTAGCATCCACTTCCTCCCATATAATGTAATCACTCAGCGCCGCCGTTGGAAACCAGATGATTTCCGCCAGATAACGCAGCATGGTTCCCTGATCGGTCTCAGCGCCCGTAGCGTCAGCCACCGGCACCAGCGACAACGCCTTGATGAGCATGTGTCCTTTGCCATCTTTATATTTATCTCTGCCTGCCAAATGCAGGAAAGACATCATTTCTACATCCGCTACCCAGATGAAACCCGGCGGATCGGTGGTAAAATATTGCTCCGCCTCCACGGGCATCCATTTACCCCCGGGTGCGGTGCGCATCTCGCCCTTTTGGTGCAAATGAACGGTGTGAATGCGCGGTTTACCCATAGCGTTTGATCGCCGAAGCCAGGTTTGTATGATCGGAGGCAACGATAGGATTCGCTCTTCGGTAATGATTTCCGGCGTAGCCTGTGTTTTTAGTAACAACGTGTTTAATTCGGTTTCCACCATCTTATTAAAATCCCAGGCAGCCCAGCCGAGCACGATTCCAACCACGGCGATTACATTGGCAATGGTACCGAATTTGGCATCACCCCAGGATAAAGCTATCAGCACCTGTGATAATACGACCGCAGGCAACGCAACCATCCACCAAACGTCTTTTTTCATAAACAGAAGCACCGCTGCCGCTACAAATAGCAGGGTGGTCAGTAGCCAAAGCAGGCCATTTGTTTTGGAAATCGGCTGGGTCAGTTGTTGAATGTCCGCCAGTTTAAATGCTTTCACAAAACCCATCAGGTGAATGAGTCCGTGCACAAGAAGAATGAATAAGAAGATTGCCCTTGCCATAATGCAGGTTTTTTTATTGAAAAATGATATGGCTCGGGTGTTCAATTATTATTGTATCATTATCAATTGCCGTTTTCTTTGGCACTATTTTATTTAGTCAAGCTCGCTGATACGAATGGGGTCCAAGCTTCGTAACAATATCCAGCAAAAAATCAGGCTGCCCACTGCCACGAATACATAAAAAGGCATCAATGGATCCAGGGGCGCCAAGCCTTTGGCGGTTATAATGGCAGTATTGACCACGAGCACCAATCCGTAAGTAAAGCCTTTTACCAACATCATGGCGGCGAGCACGTAGCCCCAGGCGCGACGTTGCCAGAGCAATACGGCAGCAAGCAGCATGCCCGGCACCACAAAAGATAAATCCAGCGCGAAGATCAGGCTTGGCGCTTCAGGTAGCTTGCCGGTAAAGATAAAATTGATAGACTGTCCGCCTTCCACCACAAGCAACGGAATTGCCAAGAATATCAAAAAAGCACTGATCCAGCGCACGGGCGTATCCTCGCGGAAAGCTCGGCGAACCTCTGTAATATTCAATTGATACAGGGTGAGAAATAAAGCATACATGGAAAGTGTAAACAGCGCCACATGCAGCAAGAAAAAAGCATTAAATGCCGAACCGAAAAGGTAAAAAGCGTAATTGTAAAGCACGTATAATAGCAAGCCCACCCAGACCAACTGTGCCCGGTATGAGCCGCGCCGCGCCCGGATTAAAGCAACAATGAGCATCGGCACTACCAGTAGTAAGGTAAGCAAGTCATTGCCCAACCAGGAAGTTTTGATGATTTCTGTATCGCGGTAAAGCCCGGGCATAAGCAGTCCGCCTAGAGTCGCCATGATTGCCAGGATCACGATCAGCCAGGAAAGCGTAAATGCTGTTTTAAAGGGGGTACTGGACATTATGAACAAATTTTATATTACATCTGCAATGTAACGACCAGTAAAAGAGGATACAATGATTTTTGTTACTACTTTCGCAATGTAATTCTAATAATATTCATATCATTGGTCACATAAAGCGTTTTGTCGTTATCGGCGAGCGCGCAGTTGGAGGTTGCCGCTTCAAATTTGATCTTGCCCAGCATTTTTCCCTCGGAATTGAAAATAAAAACACCACCCGGACCGGTCGCAAAGACATTGCCATTGGCGTCGATCTTCATACCATCGGGTAAGCCTTTTTCATTAGCGGTTAAATCCGTTACATCATAAAAAATTTTGCCGGAAACTACCGTGCTATCGCCCAATTCAAAGCGATACCAGCGCGCCCGCTCAGGGTCGGAATTCGCTACAAACAAACTCTTTTCATCCGGCGAAAGCGCAATGCCATTGGGTCGGGTGAGCGAATCAACCAGGAGCGTAACGGCGCCATTGGGTGCGACTTTATACACCCCCTGGAAAGGTAATTCCTTGGCGGGATCGTCCATTTGCTGAGGCAAACCATAAGGCGGATCGGTGAAGTAAAGATTGCCTTGCTTATCAAAGACAGCATCATTAGGGCTGTTGAATCGCTTGCCCTGATAAGTAGCAGCAATGGTCACAAAATCTGGCTTGGGCGCATTCAGCGGAGCCTGCATCAGCGCCACCCGGCGATCACCGTGCTGGCACAGCACCAGTTGTCCTTCCTTATTCAAAAGCAACCCATTAGAGCCCGGCTCGCGCTCGCCCGCACGCGGCAGGGTATCTGTGTAGCCAGAAGGACTGAGGTAAACCGAAGCACTATCAGCTTCCGTCCATTGATAGATTGTATTTTGCGGCACATCCGAAAACAAGAGCATATCCAACTCCTCCAGCCACAGCGGACCTTCGCTCCAGTCGTAGCCGGTGGCGATCACCTCCACCGTCGCATCCGCACTGATGATTTGATCAAGCGAAGCATCGTAGCGTTCAATCTGGGAAGGTTCTTTGGGCGCCTGCGAAGTACAGGCAGTAAGGGAAATCATCATAAACAAAGCTATAGATCTCATGCGGTGAGGGTTTTAGGCAAATAAAAACTGCATGTGAAGATACGAAATAGTAAGGCAAAGAGAGGGATTAAAGAGAAGAAGCAACCTCTCGCATGGAAGGAACAGCATTGGGCTTGAGCGCTTGTAGTTGTGTAGATCGGAGACTCAAAACGTGCATGGTTTTACCAAGAACATCAAAGACTTCTACCACATAACCTTCTTCATGATGTTCGTTTGCAGGCAAATGCTCTACCACAGTTACCAAATCCCCTTTTCGCAGCTGAAAATCCGGTAGATCCTCTGCCAATGCCGCCTGTGTGAATAATTCGAATTTCATAATACCTTTTTAAGGAAAAGGAAATAATGTAATAAAACGCGGAACATCGCTTCCATGTTCCCACAACCAATCAAAATTTTACGTCATCACATCATGAATGTTTCATGGAATTGTAAAAAAGGTTAAAAATTTTCCCATGAAATCTTTTACTATCTAATTCTCCAACTCCATCACTCCCATCCAGGCCATCAGGCCCATGCCCGTTTCCAGCGC
>CAZGAU010000110.1:0-6940 GCA_964523725.1 uncultured Saprospiraceae bacterium | reverse complement strand
TCTCCAACTCCATCACTCCCATCCAGGCCATCAGGCCCATGCCCGTTTCCAGCGCGGTTTCATCAATGTCGAAGGTATCGGTATGAATGGGCGAAGTGATGCCTTTGGCGGGATTGCCGGTGCCCAGGCGGTAGAAGCAGGCGGGCATTTTTTGGGAATAATAGGCGAAGTCCTCCGCGGTCATGCGAATGGGCAATTCCACTACGTTTTCTGCACCAAGGAATTCTTCCGCATAGTTGCGGGCGCGGGCGGTGAGCGCCGGCTCGTTGATGAGCACCGGGTAGCCGACTTTGATATCAAAATCGCAACTTCCCCCCATGCTTTGAGCAATGCTTTCGGCAATGGCTTTCATGCGTTTGTGGGCTTCGAAGCGCCAGGTTTCATCCATGGTACGGAAGGTGCCTTCCAATTTGATTTCACTAGGGATAATATTGGTGGCGCCGCCGGTCGAGTTGATTTTTCCAAAAGTAAGCACTGAAGGAATCGTCGGATCGGCGTAGCGACTCACGATCTGCTGCAAGGCGGTGATGATCTGGGCGGTCATTGCCACCGTGTCGATGCAATTATGCGGGAGCGCGCCGTGGCCGCCTTTGCCGTGTATCGTGACGTAGAGCTCATCCGCGGATGCCATGTACTGCCCGGGACGCATGCCGATTTTGCCCGCTTCCAATGGGGGATGCACGTGCTGCCCGAAAATGCTTGTAGGTTTGGGATTTTCCAACACGCCTTCTTTGATCATAATCGAAGCGCCGCCGGGGAAGAGTTCTTCTGCCGGCTGGAAAATAAGTTTAATCGTGCCTTCGAGTTCATCCTTGATAGTATTTAAAATTTTCGCTGCGCCCAAGAGCGAGGAAGTATGCACATCATGACCGCAAGCGTGCATGACCCCTTCATTTTGTGACTTGTAAGGCACATTGTTCGCTTCCTGGATGGGTAAGGCGTCAATATCCGCGCGGAGTGCAATGATTTTGCTCCCGGGATTTTTTCCTTCGATCAAACCAACCACACCATTGCCGGCCATGCCATGCTGATGCGGAATGCCAAAATCACGGAGCTTCTGTGCAATAAATTTTCCGGTTTCCACTTCCTGAAACGATAATTCCGGGTGTTGGTGAATATGACGCCGGATTTGTATTACTTCTTTATGATATTTTTGAGCAAGTTCTTTAATTTTTTCTTTCAGCATGATTTTTATTTAGTTGCTGTTATTACAATAGTCTCATAATTTTCCATAATAAAGCACTGTATGATACCAATGCTCGATTTTCCCATCCTTCTGATGGCGCTCAAAGATAACGCGCAGGGCGTCCATGGCGGTATTAAATTGCGAACTATCTTCGGGCAATGCATATGAACAGGATTGATAACGCCCCTTTAAGCCTTCAAAATCAAACACTTGCAGGTTTTCAAAAATCACTTGTTGCCAGTGCCCCTTACCAAAAAATTGATCGAACAACTCGTCGCCCGGATACGCTTCTTTTACTTTTTTATAATCAGAAGAATATTCCAGTAAGTAATTTTCATAATCCTGCATAAATGCCGAGCGCTCGTTATTACGATAATTCCAGATGAGCAAAACATAGCCGCCGGGCTTTAAAATCCGCTGGAATTCCTGACGTGCGACTTTGAGTTCGAACCAGTGGAAAGCTGTACCGGCAGTAATAAAATCAACACTTTGATTGGGCAGAGTCGTGGTTTCCGCCGTGCCGTCAACGCTTGTAAAATGCGGATAATCCTTGAGCAGATGCTCGGCGGCGTGGCGCATTTCAGTGTTGGGTTCCACCGCATAAGTCGGGTTGCCGTTTTTTAAAAATATTCCGGTCAGCAGGCCCGTACCCGATCCAATGTCGGCAATTATAGATTGTGGAGTGAGCTTCAATTGCTCATGCACAAACTCCAAAAGTGCATCCGGATAACCCGGGCGGTAGCGAATATAATGCTCAACTGTACGTGAAAACCGCTTTGTAGCTTCAAAGTTCATTATTTTCATTTTGAACAATTTACAATTGTCAGTTTTATAATCTGAATTAATACTTTTTACTCGGTTTTATATTCTTTTGATTGACATTTATCATTGTTTTTTATTCTTTATAGCATGATTTTTAGTGTAGTTGAAATCTTTTTTCGAAAAAAAATCGAAAAATTTCACATTTTTTTACTTTGAAATAAAAAGCCGAAATTTAGCATTTGCACAAAATTTATCTTGCAAAAATAAATAGCAGTCAGTTCTATAAGTTGAAAAAGATGAATTCAAAGAAAAAAAACAATGCCAAAAAATCGCGATTTTATCGAGGTTAACAATTTTATAATTATTTTTCCTTGACAATCAGGCGGCTGCGCTCTAAATTTGCATTAGATTTACACTTCGTGTTTTTAATACACTTAGGCAAATAAAATTTGTTTCATTCATATAACTCATCTACTAATGGTCAAAAAGCAGTATTTAAAAAACAAACCGCTGTGTAAAGTTACGTTTAGTCTTCCACTGGAAGCTGCCCCAGACGCGACAGAAGTGAAATTACTTGGAGATTTTAACAATTGGGATTGGGAAAAAGGCATTACCATGAAGCTGACAAACGCGGAATATACCGTAATGATTGAGCTGGAAACAGGACGACAATATGAATTCCGCTATTTAATCGATAATTATATCTGGGAAAACGACTGGGAAGCCGATGGATATACGCCAACGCCTTATGGAGTGTATAATTCGATTGTCAGGATTGAGGAAGTGGATGTAAAGAAACCTGTTGGCATCGAGAAAAAGCCTGCAAAAGCTGCACCTGCCAAGAAAACCACTGACCAAAAAACAGCTCCCAAAAAAGCGGTTAGTTCAAAAGATGACCTGACCAAAATCGAAGGTATTGGTCCGAAAATTGCTGAAATCCTTACAAAGAACGGCATTGCTACCTTCGAGGGATTGGGAAATGCCAAGGCAAAAGACCTCAAGGCAATCCTGGAAAACGTCGGAAGCCGCTATAAAATGCACGATCCTACTACTTGGCCAAAGCAGGCGAAGCTTGCTGCAAAAGGTGATTGGGATAAGCTTGCGAAATTGCAGGACGAATTGAAAGGCGGAAAGAAAGCATAATGTGAGTTGAGGGGTTGAGTAATTTTATAAAATAATTTACATAGCAACTTAATACTCAACCTTCTAAACTCCTAAACTTCTAAACATCTCAACTCCTAAACTCCTAAACTTTAAAAATAAACCATTTAATATTAAAACCATTTAATCATGATTACCAAACAATTTATGAAGTCGAAGCCGGTATGCAAGGCAACTTTCACTTTGCCTGTAGAAATAGCACCGGAAGCTCAGAATGTTCAGATCCTGGGCGAATTTAACAACTGGGATACCAACGAAGCAATTGAAATGAAGAAGCAGAAAAACGGTTTCTTCAAGGCTGTAGTTGAACTGGAAACCGGTAAAGAGTATCAGTTCCGTTATTTAATAGACGGTGACACCTGGGTAAATGATCAGGAAGCAGATAACTACGTACCGACTCAATTCGGCACCGAAAACTGTATCATCAGCACCTTGAACTAAATTATTTTTTTATTTATTATGATATAATCGGGCTTGCGCTGCTATTTCAAGGTGTAAGCCTGATTTTTTTCTCTCGTCACCAACTACTCCCGCCACCGCCGCCGAACCCACCGCCTGAAAATCCGCCACCACCGCCAAAGCTGCTGCCACTACCCGAAGAGGAAGGCCTGCTCGCAAAGGTATTGCCCATATCGCGCATCGCGCTGCTCAGATGACTTGTGAAAACCCAGGCAGAAAATGTATCCTGCCGGGGGCTATGATACCAACCGGGGGGAGGTGTGGACAAGGCTTCAAATTTTTTCGACCATTTCTCCACATGATCGAAAACAATAGCATAAGGCAAGGTTTTGTCGAAATAATGCGGATCTTCTTTGAGGAAAGTTTCCAGCCGAGGCAATTCCGCATCTTTTACAAATAGCTCAAAACCAGCGAGTTTCTTATAAGCTTCCAGTCCAATAGGTGCTTTTTTAGGCATAACCCTGCCAAAAATAAAACTAAGCACGCCGGTAGCAAACAAGCCGGTACCAAACTCCGGGGAAGTCAGGTCTTCCGCGCCTAATTTTGCCAAAGCATACGAGAAGAACCCCAAAGCTACCGCAGCGATGCCCAATACCTTCATCAGCACGCCCGCCCCGCGCGTGTACGGCACGTAAAATGATTTGCGCTTGATTTCTTTTTCCAGCTGTTTGCGAGCTTTATCCATCGTGGTATAAAACTTGTCTTTCAGGCTGCTGAGCTTGACTTCTTTACCGGGAGCACCGCTATATCCGAAAATACCTTCAAACATTATTTTTTCGTAAGCGGGCACATCTGCCGGAAGCGATTTTTTCATAATAAAAATGTAGTCATCCTTTTTCCAAAACGAATCGGTGCCCACTTCCTCAATTTCGATATAACCCTTTGCACCCCAATAGGGTATGAGCGCCAGCAGGTCACGGTCGTGCAAATAATCATCGATTAAAATACCAGCCTCGGAAGGTGGTAGATTATTCGGCGGATAGTAATACACCATTTTGGAAAATTCTTCATCTTTCCCCCAACGTACCCAGATCGCGTACAGCCCCGTGAAAACAAGCAGGGGCAGGAAGAGAAAACGGTTGTTGAGCCAGAAAAGGCGGGCTTCGTAGCTCCAGACTTTTTTTGTAAAATAAGATTCCGGCACCGCCAGCTGAAAGATCAGCTTTTCTTCGGGCATCAAAAATTGCTGCTCCGTGCCCAGCTTTGTAATAAAAACATGATTATCTGCCTGCTGAACATTTACTTCATTTACAAAACCGGTTTCATTATGAATAGCTGCGTTAAAAAGAGCATCATGCGTATTACCATCGGGCAGCTCAATCCGCACCTGATTTTTCAAGACGGGTTCGTCAATGCCTTTATTAAACGGCACATACGCAAAGCTGAGCAAGCCTTCCGGCGTATTTTCCAGTTTTACAAAATTACCATAAGTACGGTAGGAAATTTCGATGGCTCGCTCCTCTCCCACTGGAATATCGGAAATATCAAAACAAACGCTGTTCGACTGATAGGAACGGCATTTTTTGCTGCCTTTAAATTTTACTTTTGTAATTAAATAATGCGACTGATCGCCCATCCAGTCTTTAAAACTAGAAGGCTGACCGCTCACGTACCGGTACAAAAAGCGCGTGACGCTGTTCATGCGGCGCACCGGCACAATGGTGTAGCGTTCGGTGACTTCGGAGATGCCGCTTTGTAATACTTTGATATTTACTTCTTGATGCTTGATATAAAATTTTTCGGCCATTACTTCCGGTGGAATAGGCGTTTGCTGAAGAAAATCTTTGGGGAAAGCGATGCCGACGGTCATGCCTTCATTGGCTTGTAATACTCTGGTTGTGGTGCCAGACAGCAAATTCCGATTGCCACCAAATTGAATATCAGCATCTTGCGCTACCGAGCCGTAAGCGCCGGTCGCTATGAAAAAGTCCGTTTGGAAGCCATACGGAATGGGTTCATCCCAGCTTATTTCAAAAGTCGCCTTTTCGATCTGCGTGGCCCACTCCTGCCCGATGATATTCCAATACAATTCGCTGCGCGCTTCAAAAAAATTAATGGCATTATAAACTTTATATTTTATATAATATCGCTGTTTGCCATTTACATATTTATTTTCCGAACCGATGCGAATTTCTTCGTAATCCCCATTTTTACTGACCTGATATTCCCAATCAGGTATGTCAATATTTGTAATAAAAATCTTGATCTCATCACCGGTGCTTTGGAAGGGTCGCGAGGCCTCGCCGCCGCCGGCAGCGTAGTACCGAAAAGGAATTTTGCGGATAACCCCGTGGCGCTTTTCCGTGAAGGTCAGGTCAATCGTCTCCGTAACCTCAATGACCGCGTCCCTGGTCAGGTGCATCTTTACATCATAATGATTAATAACGAATGCCTCCTGCGCCAATAGCCACAAGGCATTCAGCAAAAGCAAAAGAGTTATTATAAGGTGTTTTTGCATAAGTAATATTTACCTTTAAACGGCACAAAAACTACCGACCGTTTGACTATCGACTGTTTGACTATCGACTCCCGGCTATTAAAACTTCACCTGCACGTTTTTTGCTTCTTCCGGGCTGTCCAGTTCAAAAAACGGACGTTTCTGGAAATTGAAAATACTCGCAATAATCATCGAAGGGAAAGTTTCCACCTTGTTATTAAAATCGCGCACCGTGGCCTGGTAGTAGCGTCGCGCCATTTGCAGATTATCCTCCACTTCCATCAGGGCTTGTTGCAATTGCTGGAAATTCTCGCTGGCCCGCAGTTCCGGGTAGCTTTCGGCAATGGCAAACACCGACTTCAGCGCACTGGCAATCATGCTCTGCGCTTGCGCCTGCCCTTCCACATCGCCTTGAGGCACCTGCAAAGCCGCGTTGCGCGCCTGCACCAGTCGCTCGAAGGTTTCTTTTTCGTGGGTTGCATAACCCTTCACCGTTTCTACCAGATTGGGAATCAGGTCATAACGACGCTTGAGCTGGATTTGAATACCGCCCCAGGCTTCGTCCACCTTGTTACGCAATTTGATAAAACCATTATACATCCCGATCAGCCAGAGCGCGAGCAGGACAACGACGACAATAAAAATCAGAAAATACGACATGATTTTGTTGATTTTCGTTTAGGATTGATTCGCCTCCAAATATAATGTATTTATAAAGCTTTTGCACAGATATTTCTTCAGGATGCACTCCTATTTCGACGTGATGCCCGGCGCTGCTTTCCTTGTCCGGCTTTTTGATCTGGTGACAACAGCGCAAAAAACGTGCTTCAGGAAAAGTCAGCCAGAAATTTAAAAAATCAGTAAAAGTCCCTGTAAATATTTGAAAATCGCATCAAATTTTCACCTTCCGACTGCCTGGTGTTAACACATTGATT
>CAZGAU010000109.1:0-18309 GCA_964523725.1 uncultured Saprospiraceae bacterium | reverse complement strand
TTGAATTCCTTCATTTCATCCTTGAATTCCTTCATCTCATCCTTGAATTCTTTCATCTCATCACTCAGATTCTGAATTTCTTTGGAAAGACGATACAGCGTTTTATCACTATTGATAATAAAACGATTGAGTGTTTCTTCTAGAAAACTTACCTTTTCTTTTATCTCCGAAGCCATTTAATTTATATTTCTTGTTCCAACGACAATTTATCGCAAAAAATTCAAAAACAAAAGGCGAATCTTCATTCTTGTTGAAAATTCGCCTTGTCTATTTATCTGATAATTTATGCCATTTACGCAAATGCCTTATCCACTAGTTCCGCTTGTTCTTTATCGTGCTTCTTTTTAAATCCTGTTGCCGGTGAAGCACTCGGCTTGCGTGAAATTAGCTGCAAGTTTTTATCGCCCCAGAAACGCTGCAAATGCTGCCATCCGCCCATGTTGGCCGGTTCTTCCTGCACCCAGAAAAGTTCGGCCTTGCCGTATTTTTCAGCGATCGCATTCAATTGTTTTTCCGGGAACGGATAAAGTTGTTCCACCCTTACGATGGCCACATCCTGTCGTTCCTGCTCGCGCTGCTTTTCCAGCAAATCATAATAAACCTTTCCTGTACAGAACAATACGCGTTTTACTTTTTTCACATCCTTGATGTTGGCATCATCATATACTTCCTGGAAAGCTTTGCCCGTTTCAAAATCTTCCGGGCTGGAAACGCATTCCGGATGACGCAGCAAGGATTTTGGTGACATGACCACCAAAGGCTTGCGGAAAGGACGCGCCAACTGCCGGCGCAGAAGATGGAAAAAGTTTGCCGGTGTGGTTACATTCGCGATCGTCAGGTTGAACTCCGCACAATTTTGCAAAAAGCGTTCCATACGGGCACTGGAGTGTTCCGGGCCTTGGCCTTCGTAGCCATGCGGAAGCAACATGACTAAGCCGCTCATCCGCTGCCACTTACTTTCGCCCGCTGTAATAAACTGATCTACAATGGTTTGTGCGCCGTTGTAAAAGTCGCCGAATTGTGCTTCCCAGATCACCAAGGTATTTGGAGAAGACAAAGAATAACCATATTCAAATCCCAGCACCCCAAACTCAGAGAGCAGCGAATTGAAAATCCGGAATTTACCCTGATTTTCCGAAAGTCCTTCCAGACGATTAAATTCCTTATAGTTTTCAACATCCTGCAGTACGGAGTGACGATGCGAGAAGGTACCCCGCTTCACATCCTGACCGCTCATGCGTACATCTTGCCCATCGAGCAGGATACTACCATAAGCCATTAGTTCACCCAAAGCCCAATCGAGTTTGCCACTGTCTATTTTCTCTTTTGTGGACTTCATCAGGCGTTTTACCTTTGGAAGCGGCGTAAAATCTTTGGGGATGGTTACTAAATGATTCAAAATTTTATCAATAGTCGTTTTATCTATTCCGGTTGCAGGAGAGAAGTCGAAGTCCTCAGGTTTAATTTCACTAGGACGCTTCAACTGACGCCATGCTTGTTCCGATTCTTGGTATTCATATTCCAGCGGTTTCTGCTTTACATTATCCAAGCGTTCCTGGAGAAATTTCTTAAATCTATTCTCCATTTCATTTGCCAGATCTTTATCCACATCGCCACGTTTTACCAGCAGATTGGAATATACTTCGCGAGGATTGTTGTGACTCTTGATAAATTTGTACATCTCCGGCTGTGTGTATTCCGGATCGTCGCCTTCATTATGACCGTGCTTACGATAGCAAACCATGTCGATGAATACATCATTATTAAATTCCTGGCGATATTCTACAGATAACTCAGATACAAATTGTACGGCCTCGGCATCATCGCCATTTACATGGAAAACAGGCGCCTGTACGACGCTTGCTACACCCGTGCAATAAGTAGAAGAACGGGCATCGTCAAAATCGGTGGTAAAACCAATCTGGTTGTTGATTACAAAATGAATCGTACCGCCGGTATAATAACCGCGCAGCTTGCTCATTTGGGCTACTTCAAATACGACACCCTGCCCGGCAATTGCAGCATCGCCATGAATGAGGATCGGCAAAATCCGGTCGTAATCACTATCATACAAAATATCCGCTTTAGCTCTCGCAAACCCTTCTACCACAGGATCTACCGCTTCAAGGTGAGATGGGTTGGGCACCAGCTTGAGGTGAATAGTTTTCTCGGATGGCGTGGTCACTTGCGAAGAAAATCCCAGGTGATATTTTACATCACCATCACCGAAGCTCATGTTTTCAGGCATATCGCCTTCAAACTCCTTGAAAATTTGCTCGTAGGTTTTGCCCAGCGTATTCGCCAGTACGTTCAAACGACCTCGGTGCGCCATACCAATCACCACTTCCTCTACCCCACCATCGGTGGATTTATTGATAATTGCATCCAGCGCCACAATAGTATTTTCACCGCCTTCCAGCGAAAAGCGCTTCTGGCCGATAAACTTGGTGTGCAAAAACTCTTCAAATGCAACAGCACCATTCAGCTTTTCCAGAATGCGACGCTTTTTTTCCAACGGGTAGCCAAAACCATCATCGGTGATGAGCGATTCAATTCTCGTGCGGAGCCAACGTCGCTTGTCGCGATCCTGAATATGCTGAAATTGGAAACCGATATTGCCACAATACACGTATTTCAGACGATCTACGATTTGACGCAAGGTGGCGTTTTCCATGCCGATTTCTTTTCCGGCCACGAATTTGGTATCCAGGTCAGCGTCAGACAGGCTGAAATCTTCCAGTGCCAGTTTGGGGCTACGGTCGCGGCGAGGCTTGATCGGGTTGGTCGTAGACAGCAAATGTCCGCGGTTGCGGTAAGCAAAGATCAGGGCCAATACCCGCAGTTCCTTAATGATCTTGTCGGTCGAGACTGCAGTGGCAGCGCCATTTGTGGCATGACCGTTACCTTCGGATGCATAGTCAAATCCCTTGAAAAAGTGCCGCCAGCTCGCTTCTACCAGTTCGGGATCGTCCTGATACTTTTCGTACAGCGACTCTATAAAATTGGGATGTGCATTGGTTATGAATGAAAAATCGCTCATTTTTAATGATTATTTATCCTGTTGGGATTATAAAATTCGTAGAGACGTATCTTATTTTAAACAAATTTTTTTCAAAAATGTCCGAATCAGCATGCAAAGAAAAAGGGTTGGAAAGAAAAAATAACCAATCCCTTGAATATTTGCGCATATTCTAATCCGAACCTATCCGTTTGCCCTGCTTCTTAGTTGCTTTCTGTGGTTTCCAATTTGGCCAATAATTCTTTTCCTTCTTCCATACTGCTCGTCATGTTATCTCTCACCTGGTTGACTTTTACCTGCTCCGCTTCCAGATACGCCATGATTTCTTCATGAGATTTGGCTTCGCGAAGCTTATCCAGGTTTTCAAATTCCGCCATCCAGGTCATCATACCGCCGTCGGCATATTCCAGTTTTTCAATCATTTTCGAGATTTCCTCACGCTGTTCGGTTTGAGAGGTATCAATCGCCGTCAACTTATTTTTCAATTGGCGGTTGATCTGGCTGAGTTCGCCCATTTTTGCCATGGCTTCATCGTGTACAGCCATTACCTGGTTATAAACCTGGTGTTCTTCCTGTTGCTGTTTTTCCTGGGTGTTGGAACCACAGCTGATTGCGAATGCGCTAAGCGCCAGCAGGCATAAGATTTGCAGTGTTTTCATAAATCGATAAATTTTTGTGCGAATTTATGGCAATAGAACTATTTTTTAATAATAAAATTTTATGGGTACACCAACAAATTTGCTTTACACTTGTACCTTACATGTAAAGGTAAGAATGCCTGTTTTTTTATCCTAACCGATAACACCCAATTCATGAAAGAATCTTTTATTATTGACGCAATACGCACTCCTGTAGGCCGTTTCAGCGGCTCGCTTGCGCCTGTACGCACCGATGATCTGGCGGCATGGGTCATTAAAAAACTACTGGAACGCCATACTGATCTACCTTCCGACGCTTTTGATGATGTAATTTTGGGCTGTGCCAACCAGGCCGGCGAAGACAATCGCAATGTGGCGCGCATGGCGCTGCTGTTAGCTGGTTTGCCCTTCACAGTACCCGGCGAAACCGTCAACCGGCTCTGCGCTTCGGGTATGTCGGCGGTGATTCACGCGCATCGCGCCATTCAAACCGGCGATGGCGATCTGTTTATTGCCGGGGGCGTGGAACATATGACGCGAGGGCCCTGGGTGATTTCCAAAACTTCCAGACCTTTTGGTAATGACGCAGAAATGCACGATTCCAGCTTCGGTTGGCGTTTTGTGAATCCAAAAATGCACAAATTGTTTGGTACCGATGCCATGGGCGAAACCGCCGAAAATCTGGTAGCAAAATATAATATTAA
Organism: uncultured Saprospiraceae bacterium; assembly: GCA_964523725.1. Lineage (GTDB taxonomy): Bacteria > Bacteroidota > Bacteroidia > Chitinophagales > Saprospiraceae > JADJNW01. Next base: position 13,948 of record CAZGAU010000109.1, on the reverse strand, counting down.
TCGGGAAGACCAGGATAAATTTGCGCACTGGTCTCAGATGAAAGCAGCAGAGGCCCAGCGCAACGGCAGGTTCTCCGAAGAAATTACACCGGTAGAAATTCCTCAGCGCAAAGGTGACCCGATTCTTTTTAAACTCGATGAATTCATCCGCCCGGAAACAACGCTCGAAGTATTGGCAAAGTTAAAAACCGCTTTCAAAAAAGAATCCGATGGCGGTACGGTCACTGCCGGAAATGCTTCCGGACTGAACGATGGTGCGGCAGCCATGTTGGTCGCTTCCGGAGTGGCAGTAAAAACACACAATCTCAAACCTTTGGCAAGAATCGTCGCTTCTGGCGTGGCCGGGGTGGAGCCTCGTATGATGGGCATCGGCCCAGTCTTTGCTACTGAAAAAGCTTTAAATAAAGCAGGTTTGACACTCGATGACATGGATATCATTGAAATCAACGAGGCTTTCGCGGCACAGGTACTTGCATGTACGCGTATGTGGGGCATAGCTGATGACGATCCGAGAATCAATCCGAATGGTGGCGCCATTGCCATTGGACACCCGCTGGGCATGAGCGGTACGCGTATTCTTCAAACGGCTGCACTCGAATTGCACCGGCAAAATAGGCGCTACGCTTTGGTGACTATGTGCATCGGGGTAGGACAAGGTTATGCAACGATTATTGAGAAAGTTTGAGACTAGGAGGTTTTAAAATCTATAGAAAAAGCCTTCGGCAAAGCTTTGCCGAAGGCTGAAAAAGTATCTCTCACTAGTTTTGGTTCTTATTTGGAAATATCCGACAGGAGCATGCCGTGTTTGTCATCTAGTACAATGACTTGGGTAAGCTTCTCACCGTTTTGCTCTACTACCAGCAGATATTTTCCATAATCCAGATTTCTGAAGTTTAGCCTTTTCCGAAAACCGTTGTGATCCTTGACGATATTTGAATAAAAAGTTTTTGTACCGTCCAGTGATTGGATAGAAATGCTCGTCTTCTCTTTTTGCAAATTGAGAAGCGCTACTTCTACAGTTCTTTCTTTCACCGCCTTTACATAAAGGGTAAATTCAGGATCAACATCGGGAGTGGTTGCAGCCGATACCGGCATTGATAATGTGACCGACAGACATACTGCCAGTGCAAGGCTCAGATATTTCATAATTAAGTCGGGTTTGATTAAAAATAATCTTGATTTCTTATTACAAAGATGCCTTTTGAATGAGAAGGTTGCAAGAAACAATGATAAATGTTACATTTTTTCCGACAAATTATCATGATATTGAGACACAGATGCACCTCTCCGGGGAAAGTCGGTAAGCACATTGTTAAAAACGGTGACCAAGAATAATATAAGTACGGAGTTTTCCCCGAACGTCGCCCTCCGCATAAAATGGGAGAGAGAAAGTAAATTTTACAGGCCCGATAAAGGAATTAAACCCGATGGAAGCACTCCCGCCAATAATGGTCTGGTAATCAAAATCTGAGAAGTCGTTTCGCAACACGTTCGGCTGGGTATAAAAACCGACGTTTACATTAAAAGCCATCATCAGGTTATCTCGTATAAAGTGCTGATAGCCAACGTCTCCCCCCAAAATACTTTGCACTACCAGTTCATTCGGATTCAACCCATGAAAAGGCATTGCCCGGCGATTGAGGGCATCGGGGGCGCCAAGTAGGAAAAAGTCACCAAAAGTATTATTTGGATTAAAAATGACTCCAACAAATGGGCTCAGGGTTAAGGAAGCCCGCTTGTGCAGCGGAATATAGCTTTTGGAATAGAACATCAGCTTGGAATAGGGGCTGAACGCAAAAATAGAATCTTCGGGGAGGGGTACCGGCGGTGAGAAATTTTCGACCCGAAACCGGTTATTTCGCAGGTGTTTTAGTTCAAGAGAAAGGATCGTGCCTTCGGTTGGAAAAATATTACGATTGAGCGTATTCAACTGAAAAAAGCCAAAAACATTATAATTGCGATAAGAAAGCCTATCAAAGGGTGCTTCAGTGCCAGCGAGCGGCCGGAAACGAATATTTTCACGCTGAAACCCAATGCCGATCATCGCGTTTTTCCCCAATCGTTCCTGGATGCCAATTTCAACAGGACTATCAAAAATACTAAACTCCTCCGTTCTGAGGCCATTTTGAAAAATGGGAATTTCGTCGCGGTTGAAATTGATATTCGCGAAAAGCGAAGTGGTGTTAAATCTGCCGATATATTTTAGAAAAGAAAATTGTAGCCTGTAATTTTGGGCAACTTTGCCGGTTACCATCAGCCTTGATGAGGGCATCAGCCAGTTGCGCAGGGTCATATTCAGAAGGAATCCAGCTTCGGAGTAGCTGTCGTAATTGATCGCTGCTTTAAGAATGACCGGTGCTTTTTCCTGGACCTTGATTACAAGGGAATTGATCTCGCCGATCTGCCGAAGCCGATAGTCCACAGTCAGGAAATAGTTGGTCCCGTATAAATTGTTAACGCATTGTTTTAATTCGGTGGTGGTCACATAACGCCCCGGTTGCAAACCAAATTCCCCGACAATTTCATTTCCGGAAAACTCTTTATTACCTTCCACCTCGATTCGGTCGATCCAAAAAGCATGTTTTTGCGCCAATGGTTTGATTGTTGGAGGAGGTCCGATCTGATTAAGCGAATCCGCCAACGCCTTCAGTTTGTCAAATTGAGCCCTTGCAGCCTGTTCACCCTGTACAATGATAGAATCTGCATTTTTGAAATCCTGAGCTGCGTAGCCATCCAGATTTGGTTCGATAAAAATATCGCAGAGTACTACCTCCCGCTCAGCATCCTGAATTCCAAGCAAAAAAACAGCTTGCGTGACAATCCCCGTTAAGGAATTCAATTTTTCAACATTGGCACGGCGTGCACCTGTATAAACGCCAATGATAATATCGGCGCCCATTTCTTTTACTTCGGTTACCGGAAAATTATGCACCAATCCACCATCTACCAGGAGCAAGCTATCGCGAACGATCGGTGTAAAAATTGTGGGAATGGCCATACTGGCGCGCATGGCATCGGGCAGGTAGCCCTGGTGCAGTCGCACGGAAAGTCCCTGAATAATATCAGAACCTATGCATTCGAAAGGAACCGGAAAGTCATGAAAATCGTGAATAGTGTGTGCCGGCAGCGTCAGCTCCGTAAGCAGACTGTTAATTTGTTGGCCATGGATCAGACCACTAGGTACCTTTATTTTCCAGTTTTCCAGCGGTAAAGCCAGAAGCGCGTTTTCAAAAAAAGGCTTTTCTTCAATAACAACTTGATCCAGAGGAATCCGGTCGCTTAGCACTTTATCCCAATCCTGAGCCAGAATGAGTTTTTCCAGTGTATCCGCAGAATAACCAATGGCATAAAGCCCCCCAATGATACTGCCCATACTGGTGCCGGTGATATAATCGGGCACAATTCCGGCCTCCTCCAGCACTTTAAGTACACCGATATGCGCAATGCCTTTGGCCGCTCCGCCACTAAGTACCAAGCCTACTTTTGGGCGACGCGGTTTTTCAACCGGACTTTGCCCATAATGCAACAGCGGAATGATAAAAAATAATACGAAGAATAAGAAAACACAAGGTTTCATATAGTATCAGGGGTCAGACTTTTGATAATTGGTAATAGTTCAAGCCTTATAAATAGCTCCAGACATTATTCCTCTACTTGTCCTTTTTGGGATTCGTAACCTTGCAAAAACTCTTCGACAATGTCGTCAATAATGTCTTTCAGATAAGTACGCTCCAGGCGGGCGATTGTTTTAAGCTTTTCCAGTTTTCTTTTATCAAAAATCAAGGTAATACGACGTGTAGGCAAATCTTCGACTTCGATATGGCTGGGCTCCACGGTGCTACGGATCAGACTGTCCAGTCCACCCATAGGGCGGCGGCTGCGTTTCTTGATTTGGGATTCGATTTTGGGCGGCTTGCTTTCATTTTGCTGGAGCTGTTCGTCAAAAGACTCTTCGAAAGCTTCTTCCAGAAAACTTTCCAGATCAGAGGCGAAATTCTTACCCTGCGAAGACTTGCTTCGGTTCCGTTTGCTTTCTTCTGCACTTTTTCCTGACAGCAATACAGAATCCTCCGAGAGAATGGCTGCATCCTCATCGCCAAAAAGCGTCCCGAAATCTTCTACAAATTTTTTCCTGCTCACAGTTTGGAGTTCAAAAAGTTCAATTTTCTAATATCCTGATTTTTCCAATATCATTCCTCTGCCGTAGCTGTACTGCCGAATTCACTTTTAGCCCCGGCAAAACCATTCTCGATACGCCCAAGTATTTCCTGACAAAGCGCCAGATAATCCTCCGCGCCAGAGCTGTTACGATTATAATCAAAAATATCCTTGCGTTGTGACGGTGCTTCCGCCAATGCCACATTATCACGGATCATGGTTTCAAACACCAGATTGCCGAAATATTTTTTGATGGTGTCCACTACGTCGCGGTTGAGCACTTTCCGGTGATCGTACATGGTCGCCATCACCCCGGCGATTTCCAGCTTCTTATTCAAACGTAGCCGCACTTTTTGAATGACTTGCTTGATCTTGGCTAAACCTTGTAAGGCCAGGAATTCCGTTTGCAATGGAATAATCACAAAATCACTGCTTGTAAGCGCATTTAAAGTCAGCAAACCCAGCGACGGTGGGCAATCGATAATAATAAAATCATATTCTTCGCGCATTGGCTCGAAGAGCTCCCGCAGAATCTGCTCGCGCCCGGCTTCGTTGATGAGCTCCATTTCGGCGCCCGAGAGGTCGAGCGTAGAGATAATCACATCCAGGTTTTCCTTGGCGTGCACGGGTTTCAGCTCCGATTCGCCGCGAATGGCTTCATAAATGGTGACCGGCTGCCGGGGAATGCCCAGCGAGAGCGTAAGGTTCGCCTGTGGGTCAAGGTCAACCAGGAGCACTTTTTTGCCCAATTCTACCAAACCCGCCCCAATGTTGATCGCACTGGTGGTTTTTCCAACGCCGCCTTTATGATTGAGTAAAGAAATGACAATGCCCATGTTTTAAACTAGTTTGCTGTTAGCCATTGGCAGGTTCATATCATAATAATATGATGCCTTGCTTCGCTTAGAATGTAAAATAACAATTTTGTTACAAGAAACGCAAATTGTGTGCAAAAATAAGCTTTTTAAATGGTATATCCACCAATCAGAAGGACTTGCAAAAAAACAATTCGAGGGGCTTTATAAATGAAAATATAAAATTATACAATACATATTTAAATAATAATCAAGACAAAAGCATTTCAAGCTTTGCTCGTCGCCAAAGCCGGTTTTGTGGCTAAAGCTATTTTCTCTTGCGGAAACCGGATGGTAAAGGTAGTACCTTTGCCTTCCTCAGAGCGTTTGACAAAAATCTTGCCGTTGTGATATTCCTCTATGATGCGTTTGGCGAGCGACAAGCCCAAGCCCCAGCCGCGTTTCTTAGTGGTGTAGCCGGGTTCAAAAACGGTCTTGAACTTATTATGCGGAATGCCTTTACCCGTATCGCTCAGGTCGATATTGACGTATTCACCTTCGCTATACACTCTGGCGCTGATCTCGCCTTTGCCCTCCATGGCGTCGATGGCATTGCGCATGAGATTTTCCACCACCCAATCGAACAAGTGAGGATTGAGATTCACAAAAACCGGTTCTTGTTGCACATCCGGAAAATCAAAGGAAACCTTGCGTGGTGCGCGCGCCTGCATATAAGCACGGCACTGGTCGAGTTCTTCAAAAATATTAACGGGTTCGAGCACCGGTGCAGAGCCAATTTTCGAGAACCGATCAGCCACAAGCTGAAGTCGACTCACGTCTTTGCCCAATTCCTCCACAACTTCCTGAGAATCAGCATTGTCGGGGAGGGTAATTTTCAAATGCTCGATCCAGCCAATAATCGCGGAAATCGGTGTGCCCAGCTGGTGAGCGGTTTCCTTGGCCATGCCCACCCACACGCGGTTTTGCTCGGCGCGGCGGGCTGCGCTGAAGCCCATGTAACCAAAGCCAATAAAGGCAATGATCAGGATTAGCTGTACCAGCGGGAAGTAACGCAATTGCTGCAACACTTTCGATTCCTTATAATAAATATAGGTACCGGCAAAACTCGGGATCGGCTCGAAGCCGCTTTCCTGAAGTTTCTGCACTTCTCTTTTCAGGTAATCTTTGTTCTTATCAAGTTCGGGACCAAAATTTACAGCGTCATCCACATCGCCACGCTCATTGACGATAATAATTGGGATGGTGGCATTGCTTTTAATAATTTCCGATTGGAGGGTAATATCCTCATCAAGCGAGCGATTCGGGTCGGTGAGTTGTTCCATGGCCAGTGCCCAGTTCTCTACCTTGGTGCGTTCCACCTCGCCCAGCATTTGAGAAAGATAACGGGTATAGAACAGCGAGATCAGCAGAATAACGGTGCCGCCGATCGCCAGATATAATTTCCACCTTGATTTGCGAGAATAAATGTCCATTTCCCGGGTTTCTAAAGGGTATAACGCAATATTTTGGGTATTTGATATTTGGATATTGGATATTTTTCCATACCCCCATCAAAAATCTAAACACCAAGGTTAAATAGCTAATCGCCAACAAACGCCTCTACCCTTTTCATTGCGTTATACCGCACATTCAGATAATAAAAATTGTAGTCTGCAATGTGGTAATTAGGATTATTCAATAAAAAACTAAACGGAAACTTCGGGCGCTCCAGCCACAGCAAGCCATCGTGCAGCTGCGCCTCCGCGATTTGCGGGTGAATTTTTTCAAAATTGCGCAGCACCGAGCCTTTGTTCAATTCCTTGGGCGCCAGCGTCGTATCTCGTGTCCAGGTCAGCGGATTAGTAACGATAATATGATTGTTTTTCGTATGGTATCTGGGAAAATGTCCTTTGCGGTAAGCGCGCCAACTCACAAAACAGCCCGTTTCCTCCGGCGAATCACATGGTTTCAGCACCTGAAAATAATCACTTTCTACCGGAATTCCAACCAAATATGCCGCAACCAGCTGTTTTTGCAGCGGTTTTCCATCAAAATACTCGCGCATCAGGCGTTTGGCATGCGTAGTACCTTGGCTATGCGAGGCTATAATAATCGGACGATCATTATTATAATATTGTAAATAATATTCAAAAGCTGCTTTTACATCGCTGTATGCCAGATCAAAAACTTGCTGCTGCAACTGCTTGTCTTCCAAAAAGTAAGCACTGATATGCGCCTGCCGATAGCGTGGTGCATAAACCTTTCCGGCGCCATTAAAAATACTCGCCTGATTCAGAATTGTACTTTCATCCACATCTTTATTTAGTTCGGGATCATTGATCGGGCCGTTCCAGGGCTGGTCGCTACGCTTACCGGTGTAAATGGTGGGATGCAGAAAAAAGACGTCTGCTTTGGCAATTGCCTGATTATCAGCAATGGTATCCACGGGCGTGCGGTCGGCAGGATCCGTTTTGGTAGGCAATGCCGCCCAATGGTCAGGATTGGAGTAGTCTGGCACAAGCAGCTCACCGTTATTATTTACTGAAAAATTATACGTAGTGGCACAAGCTGATGTAATAACCAATGCAATAACCAGAATATTTTTCATATTTTATGATAATTATTTTAAATCCAAGTAAATAAAAATTGTTTTCCATCAAAATCTGACTTTCGACTATGGACTAAAAACTGACAGACCTGAATTATTTTGCAGCATTCAACAAACAGCTAAACGCAAAGTTCCTTACTTTTAACGGTTCTTTTTCAAAAAAATATATCATGAAGTACAGTCTAGTCACCATTTTACTTAGCATTATGCTTGCCTCCTCCCTGCAAGCGCAGGATTACAGCAAAGATACAGAAACCATCGAAAGCACGATGGATGCGATTCTGGAAGTCATTTCCGGGCCGGCGGGCAAAACCATTGACGTGGAGCGTTTTCGTAATTTGTTTCGCGGAGATGTAAAGTTCCATATTCGCACCAAAACCCAGGACGGCAAGCTTGTAGTACGGGAAAGTTCAGTGGAAGATTATGCCAAAAACATAGCGCCGCGCATTGCTGCCCAGGATTTTTTTGAAACGGTGGGCAGCCTGACCATCGATCGCTACGGCGACATTGCCCAGGTTTTTATGGTGTACGAAACCCGTCGCACCGCTGATGGAGAGCCTTTTGATAAAGGCATTAATAGTTTTCAATTGATTTACGATCAGGATCGCTGGTGGATCGTAGGGCTGATGTGGCAAGCAGAGTCAAGCGGAGTGCTGATTCCCAAGAAATATTTAAAGTAATTGCCAAACTTGTTTGGCAAGGTAACCACCAAACTTGTTTGGTGAAAGTAATAATCAAACAAGTTTGATTCAAAACAACTACCATTCCTTACAAAACAATCAATATTACATCATGAAAAAATTAATTCTTTTTGCAATAACAATCTGCTTACTTAATTCCGCAAAAGCGCAGCAAGAAGCTGATAAAGAGGCGATTATCGGTGTGGTTAAAACACTTTTTGATGCGTATCGCGCGCAGGACACCAGCATCATGAGTCCATTATTCCATCCAGAAGCTACGATGGGCTCAGCCGGTTATGATAAAGACGGTAATCCGCAACTTCGCAAGGGCGATGTAAAGGGCTTTCTGAATTTCGCAGGCACCAAGAATGGTAATTATTATGATGAGCGTATTTACAGTTATGATGTCACCGTGGACGGCCCGCTGGCTACTGCCTGGACAGAATATTCCTTCTTTCTGAATGAAAAATTCAGCCACTGTGGGTATAATGTTTTTACCTTATTTAAAACAAATGAGGGCTGGAAAATTATAAATATTACCGATACGAGACGGAAGACGGGGTGTAAGACGGAGTAATTTTGAGTTGAATGGTTGATAGGTTGAAGTGTTTATTTAGTGATTCATCCTATCAACCCATCAACCTATCACCCATTTTTAAACACTACAAATCTTAATCCCTTCTTGCAAGGCCGCGATTTTATCCTCATAAGTTGGAATAAACTCCTGCGCCACGTAACCATTAAAACCAAGCTCAGCAATGGCAGTCATAATAGCCTTATAATTAAGCTCTTGTGAGTCATTTATTTCATGACGGCCGGGCACCCCCGCGGTATGGAAGTGATTAATATAATCTTTATATTTACGAATGGTCGCAATAATATCACCTTCCATGATCTGCATATGATATATATCATAAAGCAGTTTAAAATTCGGGGAGCCGATTTTATCTACCAGTGCCGCGCCCCAGGGCGTGTGGTCGCACTGATAATCTTTATGATCCACCTTACTATTTAATAATTCCATTACAACCATGATGCCCTTTTGCTCGGCGTGTTTCACGATTTTATCCAAACCTTTGGCGCAGTTTTCCAGACCCGCTTCCTCGCTTATGCCCTTGCGATTGCCCGAAAAACAGATCACCTGTGGAATGCCCGCGTCCGCTGCCTGGTCGATCAGTTGTAAATATGGTTTTTGCAAGCGCTCGTGGAACGCCGTGTTATTGAAGCCTTCGGTCAGGCTGGCAAAGCTACCCGTGCCAATGGCGCAGGTCAGTCCATATTTTTGTACCACTTTCCATTCACTGGCACTCAGCAATTCAATGGATGAAATGCCTAATTCCTTTGCTCGTTCGGCAAATTCTTCCAGTTCAAAACTATTATAACACCAACGGCAAACCGAGTGCTTGAAATCATGTTTAGTAAATAAAACAGGTGAGTTATTTACTTTGCCTGAGAGCAGGACAGGGGCGACAGTTGCCGCGCCAATGCTCAGTGCAGCCGTTTTGATGGCATCACGACGTGAAAGCATGATGAGTAAAGTTAAAATGTAAAAATTAAAATGTAAAACCGCAAAAATACTTTTACATTCTGCATTTCGCGGTTTTACATTTTATGACATCGTCATCCCTACAGGGCATTTAAATAGACGACCAAATCCGTCCTTTCGGCACTTCTGAAAGGGGAACGCAACCTTTATAAGCGCCCGGTACTGCATCATAATTGGTGACTTCCATGCCCACCGTTTTGGAGGTGAAGTATCCGGCCAAGGTCAATTGCTTGAAACGCAGGAAAAATGGATAATTCCAGTCGGCGGGGCGCTTCTCTCTACGGTCGATCTCGTCCAGAATTTCAGTGCTTTCCATTTTCACCAGCACGGCTTCCTGTTTCTGGCGCGGCAAATCCATAAAGCCTTCGCCAAATTCATTGAATGCCTGGGCATTTACTTCTTTTAACCCCAGCATAAAAGCCCGGCGCTCGCGTTCTTCGAGGATGTTTTTCACCATCATATCGATATACTGTGGCACGCCCACATCCAGGGCTCCGGGCGTACCCGTGCGCGGGAGGATCACATCCGCCATTTGGGACACGAGATCCGCCTGTTTCTGGGTAAAATATTCCGGCGTCCATTCTGCGCTGGTTCCCGATGGCTGGCATCCGGCGAGAATGCCACTAATCATCGAAGAAGTCAGTGCATAGCCGGTGAGCAGGGCGGTTTGTTTTATAACTTCTCTTCTGGTCATTTTTATTGGTGTTTTGGTGCGATGGTGTTTGAGTGCGATCGTATTATGGTGGTATCGCCTAACCAAGTACTACAACACTAAAACACAATCACACCAATTTTACAAATTCATTTTCTTTAATTCCTGCACAGCAAAGTCTGCCGCTCTTGCGGTCAATGCCATGTACGTCAATGACGGATTCACGCAAGACGCAGAAGTCATGCACGCGCCATCGGTTACGAACACGTTTTTCGCGTCGTGTACTTGATTGTAAGCATTGAGCACCGAGGTTTTCGGGTCGCGTCCCATACGGGCCGTGCCCATTTCATGGATGCCCAGCCCCGGCCAGGAGCCCGCATCCCAGGTTTCCACGTTTTTCAAACCGGCTGCTTCGAGCATTTCAGCGGCATCGTTCATCATGTCCTTGCGCATCTTCATTTCATTCTCCTTGAATTCACAGTCGAAAGTAACCGTCGGCAAACCATATTTATCGCGAACGTCCTCGTTCAGCATCATTTTGTTTTCATGATAAGGCAGACACTCGGCAAAAGCAGTGATCCCCATCGTCCAGGGACCTGGCGTTAGCAGGTTATCTTTGAAATCTTTACCAACGCCAATCCGCATTTCAGGCACCACGGCGCCCCAACCATCGCGGCTTGCACCACCCTGATAGCCCCAGCCGCGCAGATAATCTTTGCGTTCGGTGGCTTTGTCACCCAGGTTAGCAAAACGCGGGATGTAAATACCATTCGGACGGCGCCCGGAGTAGTATTGATCGGCAAAATCGTCGGAGGTACCACCTGCACCACAACGGAAATGGTGATCCATCAGGTTATGTCCAAGCTCCCCACTGGTATTGCCTATGTTGGATTGCATCAGGATTTGTGTACTAGCGATCGCCGAAGCACACAAGAAGACGACTTTTGCAAAATATTCCTTGGTTTCCATCGTCTCTGCATCGATTATACGTACACCTTTGGCTTTACGCGTTGCCGGGTCATAAATGATCGAATGCACCACAGAATGCGGACGCAGCGTCATGTTGCCGGTTTTGGCCGCAGCCGGAAGTGTGGCCGCATTGCTACTGAAATAAGCCCCAAACGGACAACCGCGAATACAGCGATTTCGGAATTGGCAGCTGCCACGCCCATTGTGGGCTTGGGTAAGGTTGGCGGCACGCCCGATAATCAGCTTTCTACCGGCAAAATTCTTTTCAATACCTTCTTTCACATGTTGTTCGAGGCAATTCAATTCCATCGGAGGCAGGAATTTGCCATCCGGCAATTGCGGCAAGCCTTCCAGCGAACCGCTGATCCCGGCAAATTGCTCCACATAATCATACCAGGGCGAAATATCCTGATAGCGGATCGGCCAGTCAACCGCAACCCCTTCCTTGGCATTGGCTTCAAAATCCAGATCGCCCAGGCGATAACTCTGGCGGCCCCACATCAGTGAGCGCCCCCCTACGTGGTAGCCACGCATCCAGTCGAAGCGCTTGATCTCTGAGTAAGGATGCTCTGTGTCTTTCACAAACCAGTGTTTGGAAGACTGTCGGATCGTGTAGCCGGTCCGGCTTTGCTTTTCGTAATCCTTTAATTCTTCTTGCGGTACAGCATCCCGGTAATCAAGATCCCATGGGTCAAGAGCTGCCGTAGGATAATCGCCGTGCTTTACATCTCTCCCTTTCTCAAGCACGAGGGTTTTCAGGCCTTTTTCGCATAGTTCCTTGGCTGCCCAGCCGCCACTTATACCTGAGCCAACAACGATGGCATCATAGGTAACTTCCTCTTGTCCATTAGATTGAAAATACATTGTTACGAAGGTTTTTTTTAAGTGACTCACGACTAAACCTATGTTTAGTTCTTTCAATCGCTAATCTATCAAAAAATTATTTCTTCAAACCGATACAAATAAAATTATTTTTCGCTTTTTGTAATTTTAACACTAAGAATCGGCACTCCTTGCTTCTTCCCACAGAATTTTTTCTCGGATTTTTATTTCCTCAAACAATTGTATCCCAGACTTATATTTAATTATTCTTTAAATTAAAATTGATTGCAGAATATAACTTTTTAGAAAGGTTTGCTTTTTAAATTAAAAATAACATATATTTGTGTAAATCTTGTTACGTCCCCCCCCCACAAGTAGTTGTTCCTGGTCTATCGATTAAAACTTTATGAACCCCATTTTCCCAGCTTTAATGAGAATTCGGGTATGAACAACTATAAATTCCAGTATTTAAACACTTTTGTATAACCATCACAGAAACAAAATGCACAGCTTAAAAATTATTATACTAGTCTTGATGGGGCTACTGGTGCAGCAGGCATTTGCACAAAAAGATTACGGAATCAATCTTCAGTGGGGCTCCATTTCGATACCCGAGCAGCAGCCAGGCGAAATTTCCGACAGTGATCTTGCCACTTGCGAATTCAAAGAACATTATTACCTGATCTTACAGTTTGACGAAGTACCAACTGCTGCCGAAAAGGCTGGCTTATCGCAAATTGGCATTGAATTGCTCGGCTATATTCCAAATTATGCCTATGTAGCAAAGGTGCCGACCATCATAGATTGGTCAAAAATAGGTGCGCGTGCGATCCTCCTGATGAAGCCCGAATACAAGCTCAGCCCAGCTTTGCTCGTGGGCGACTTCCCGGCTCATGCGGTGACAGCAGCGGGTATCAAAATCCAAGTCATTCCTTATGAGGGTATTGCACCCGAAGTCTTACTCGAAAGCCTAAGCCGAAGCGGATTCCCAACCGGAAAGATCAAAAAAAATGAGCTCGCCCTCACGCTTGAATCAAGTCGCTTGTTGGAGCTGGCCGCACATCCGGCAGTGATGTACGTGGAGTTTGCGGAGGCTCCTCCCAAGGCAGAAGGCTGGACGGGGCGCACGGCGCAACGCGTGAATATATTGGGTGCAGGGCCTGGCATTGGTTATGACGGCAGTGGCGTATCCATTGCTATTGCAGATGATGGTTCGGTGCTGCACGAAGATTTCCGGGGAAGAGTTACAGATTTCAACACTACTTACGGTGGAACCCATGGTGATATGACTGCCGGGCTGGCGGTCGGAGCAGGCAATCTCAACCCTTTGGGCATGGGCATGGCCCCCGGGGCGCACCTGTTTTTGTATTCGATCCAGGATTATCCGCATATTGAAAATGCAGTGCAGAATTTGCAGCAAAGAAACGTGGTGATCACCTCCACTTCTTATGGAGAGGGTTGCGGTGGCTTTTATGATCAATCCACGAAAGTGGTGGACGAGCAGGTTTTTAAAAATCCGGCTTTATTTCATACCTTCTCAGCTGGCAACAGCGGTGAAGAATCCTGCGGTTCTTACGGGAACATCCTGGCTCCGGATGGCGGGCGGTTTGGAAATATCACTGGCGGGCGAAAAGCAGCAAAAAATGTAATTACGGTGGGCAATACAGCTTACGACGATCACGTGCTCTTGTCCAGCAGCCGCGGCCCTACCCAGGACGG
>CAZGAU010000108.1:7630-18373 GCA_964523725.1 uncultured Saprospiraceae bacterium | reverse complement strand
TTGACGGCGCTCACCGCTTTTTGCATACCTACTTTTAATCTTTCCTGCGGGTCTTTAGGTGTGCCGGCTCCTGCAATTTTACTCAGGAATTTCTTGCCCACGTTCACCAGCCAGCCAATTAATTTATCCAAAGCCTTATCAATTGGAGCCCGGATTTTTTGTATAATTTTAATAACAACATTTGAAATTTTACCCAACCCCACGATACGCGCCAGGAAGCTGATTGCCAGCGTAAGCAGGCCGGCCATGGTTTGTTCTACCTTCGCCGCCGCTTTGCCAATGGCGCCACTGGCAATTTCCATCATGGAATTGATTACCGCCATGCCTACTTGTATGATTTTCTTGATGCGCTCCACTAAAAACATGATGGTGTTGTAAATAGCTATAATGGCTTGAATGACCGCTCCGGCGGGATTGAGACTCGTAAGTAGCTTGGTGACAGCGCTTTGCACAATTTTTACCACCACAAAATTCATGATCTCGCTCATCACCATATCTTTCAAATTGCTGAGTTGTTCTTTAATCAATTCCCAGGCCGCGGCCGGACCTTCTTTCACAAGCGTTGTGACAATCTCCACGCCTTTTTCCATGGCTTTCACCGCCGGTTCGCCGAGCACTTTCACCAGCTTCATGCGAATGTTCTGCCAGGTTAATCCTAATACAGAGAGTACAAATTTTATAATTTCTTTTAATGAAAATTCTTGCGGAATGTGAATGCCTGTTCCGCCCAAAGAACCAGTGAGCCACTCGATCAGACTGTTTTTCAAGTGTTTACCAATATTACTTGCAAATCTTCGGAAACCTTGAATCACCGCTCGGACTAAATTGCCGACAAAACCGATCGGATTGCGTAAAATACTCTGGAATGCACCTGCGGCCCGCTTCAAATATGGCATCGCACCCGGCGCGACGACAGAGAATAAAATTTCAAGCAAGCTCAACACCGTGCCGCCTGCCCACGACATGAATCGCCCGGCAATGCCACCGAAGGCTTTGAAAATCTTGCCGAAAGCTTGCGGTAGAATTAGAAAATCCTGTAATTCGAGTGAGCGTAAGGTGTTGATTAACAAGGTCGGAATTTGCATAATAAAACCCATCAAACCTGCCAGCGCATTTTGGAACCAAGCCCAGGCGCGTGCTACGGCGTTGCCTTTTTTGATGTTTTCCCAGACTTCTTGCTGCCCGATCAATTCCATAAATCCGCCGATAATCGTCTCGGCGGTTCTGGGATAAGGGTCGCCGGTGAGCGGATCCATTGCCAGCAGCGCTTTCACCAGATTATAGCCACGCGTACCTTCCGCCAGCGAAGCCAGGGGCCGCAGCACCGCGTCACGGATGATCTGCATAATGGCGCTGAAAAGTCCTTTGACAAAATTCTTGATCCGGTTGATTGGTTCTGTAAAAATCCGTTTGGCGCGTTCCCAAACACCCCCCAGATCAAAAATATCGCTCCAACCCAAAGAATCAAGAAAACGCATGACTGCACTGCGGATCACACTGCCGGTCATGCCCAGCGTCTGGATTTGCTGTTCTATGAACGTACCCGCTTTTTCAAACACACCATATTTATCAAGGACACGAGTTATCAGATTGCCACCCGGCAGGAATTCGACGATTGCGCGCAAAATATTCGCGGCGCTGCGTTCCACCGATTGCATATTGATCGGATTCACACCCAAAATGATCGTAAACATTCTAAAACCAGGAATGAGGTAAGCCTTATCGGCAAAAAAGTCGAGCGCGTCGCTGATGCCGAGGCGCTGCACATGCGGTTGGGTGGGCGTGGTGCTCACATGCGCCTTACGCTGCGCGGCCTGCCCTTGCTGAATGACATGCGTCAGTTCATGCGCGAGCAAATGTTTGCCGCCGCTGGTGCCCGGCTCGTACTGCCCTTTGCTGAAAAAGATGTGATTTTTATATGTGAAAGCCTTGGCACTGAGGCGATTACTCAGGCTGGCGGCGCCCTGATCGTTGTGAATTTTTACCTTGCTGAAATCCGCATTAAACCGGCTTTCCATAAAGCTTTTTACATCCGGCGACATGCTCTGGCCGCCACTGGTTTTCTGGTTGATCGCGCTATGAACATTGGAGTTGACGGTCGGTACGCCATTGGATTTTCGTTGAACCTGTTCTTCTTCTTCCTGTTTTTGCAATTTTTCTTCCGGGTGAGGTAACTCCTGCCGTTGGAGGGTTTCTTCCTCTTCCTGAGGCTGGCGTTGTATTTGCGCTTCTTCCTCGGGAATCGCTTGTCTTTGCAGGGCTTCTTCTTCTTTCTGTTCCTGTTTTTGAACTTTGTCTTCGGGCATTTCCTGCCGTTGGAGGGTTTCTTCCTCTTCCTGTTTTTGAACCTTGGCTTCGGGTATTTCCTGCCTTTGAATATTCTCTTCCTCTTCTTGTTTCTGAATTTTTTCCTCTTTGGGCATCTCTTGTCGCTGCAACTGCTCTTCCTGCCTGGGTTCTGGCATACGCATCACTTTGTCGGCCATGGCGTCGGCTTCCTGCTCGTGCTTTTCACCGGGCTGACTGACTTTCATTTTCATTTGTACCGCGGGCACAAAAAAGCTGCTGGCTCCAGGTTTTCTGAAAACAGATTTGGAGGAACTGGAAGAACTATGTCGAGTTGTTTTATCCGCAGTCGTTTTCATGATGCAGTTATTTAATATCCATTACATCCATTCTACCCATAGCATTTCCGGCATCCAGGGCAATTTTACAATGGAATACGACCAGGGTAAATGTTCTAAAAGTATATCATAACTTTGCTGTTCTACCTGTAATAACCAGCCATCGTCGCGGCGACTCAGCTTTCCCGGCCGTTGTAAAAAACTTTCGCGCAAACCTTCTACACTTGTATTTTTCAAAACATCCCAGTAGTGAATAACCGAATTTAACAATGAATCTGCTTGTTCCAAGGCTCCCGCCGAAAACTCAATTTCCAGAGGCACGGGCGCATCCAGGGGCAGATCGCAAAGCAACTTATTTAGTATCAAATCATACTCAGGCGTAATTTTCTTACCCGTTATTAAATATTGTAAATAATGAACCGCCTGTTCTTTATTAAGTAATCGTTCGTCCTCAGCAACTTCGCAAGCTTTGAGATATTCCAGTAAAAACGGCGCGAGCAAGACCAAACCTGCATTGGATATAAAAGATCCTTCTTCTGTAAGGTCTTCCATATCAGTCTCTTGTTCTGATTTTGATGCATCCTCGCTGGCAGCGGGCGCGGCTTCTTTTAATTTTTCTACAACAGAATGGATCGTTTCAGCAGACAGCTCCGGCGGCAGTTTCTCCGATTTTTTCAGCTTTTTTATCTGGGAAATAAATTCATTTAAAACATTTAGTTCATGAACGGCTTTTGTGAAAAAGATATTAATCTCTGGTTCTTCTGGATGTAATATAACTTGCGTGACCCGGTGTTTGAGTTTATTATGCTGATTTTTGGAAATATTTACTTCTGATAATATTTGTAATAAAATATCCGACCAGTTATTTACCAAGTTCCAGCGATCAGGCGCAATGGCCTGTAATAGTTTTTCCCAAAATGTAGTGCCAAATTGCAAAAGCAACCTTTCCCGGCCTTGACGGGATTGCAGCGCTTCCCGGAGTTGCGTAACAGCTTGATTTTGAGATATTAAATTCGCTTGTTCCAATACTTCCTCCGCTATTTGCGCAAGCGAAACCGGGCCAGACCACCAGGGGAGCGTTCCATGCTTTAAAAAATAAGTAAATGTCTCAAAGGCATTATGATGTCCTTTTGAAATGTTATTAATGTCCAGACTTTTAATGCTTTCTTCCAATTGCTTGGGCAATTGTTTCAGCACCGCCGAGACGAAACTTTCCTGAAAATCATTGCTATTCAAAGTGCCCAAATCCAAGGATAATTGCTCAATCTGAATGACTTGTTTGCTATCGGCAAAACGCTCTAAAACCCGCTCCAGTTCTGGTGTCAGGCGATTCTCACAGATACGAACCAGCTCCTGTTGCCAGTGTAATGCGCGCTGCTCGGATGAGCATTCCAGCTCTACTATTTGCCGATGGATCAAATGCATTTAATTTCGTATTTGAATCGCTTTTTCAAAATAATCCCAGCATCCTTGTGCATCAATGACAACCAACCTTGCCTGTACAAATCCCGGTGTAATAAAGGTTCCTTCGATCTTCTCACTGGTACCCGTCATGGGCGTACCCCATTCCATGAGCCAGAAAAACTTCGCACCCGCGCCTGGTGACGGACTTAGGGACGGCGAAACACTGTATTTTTCACGATTCCCCTCGGCGTTGATGTCTTTTATTACATTGATCTGGCAATCTTCTTTTACAGAATCATTACATTTATTTAGTTGTGTGCAACCAAACTTTGGTAATTCGAATTGCTCTGATATCTGATTATTCACACGTGCTTCAAACATTACATTATCCTGATTGTAAATAGCGCGTACCTGCACATTTAGATCATTTTGTAAATAACCAATCATAATATCCAGCTCAAAAGTATGGCAAGTGTAATGTTCGATACTGATAATGGCGCCTTGTGTCGGATCATATTCTATCCGGAAAGTGTCGGTATTGCCGAATTTCTCTGCGACTCTATCATTAATTCGCTTGACCAGGCTACCGATTTTATCGTCAAAATTATTATTGCTAATGGAGCGATTATTTGCGCTAAGTACTTCATCTACAATATCTTGCAGGCTGTCACCGAAGAGCACCTGCCCGTTTTCATCGGTAATGGTTAATCTGGCCACTTCGGTAAATTCATACAATATCCGATTATTTGGCGCCGGCTTACTCATGAACAATAAATAGCGACAACGCATAGCTTCGCCGCCGCAAGGTTTATCGCAAGGATCCTGGCAGTTGTGCGCGGCTATAGTAACGGTCGTTTCCTCTCCGGCTGCATCGGCTACTTTGACCTCGCCACCCTGCCCACTGGCAAATGTTTGCGTAAAGCTAGTGCCTCCAATTGCATTGCCGTTCACCGTGTAAGGTGGTACACCGCCCGTAATGGTGCAAGCTACGGTAAATGATCTATTATCCTCCGAGCATTGAGGCGCACCCTGACTCACTGCTAAGCGTTCGGTTTCTATGGGCACTTCCGGTAAAATATATTGCACCGGCGGACAGTCAGAACAACATAAATAAGGTAAATAAAAATCTGCAATGACGATGCCGGTGTCCACCTCGGGGTCTTCTTCGGAGGGGCCGCGCGGAGTGAAAGAACCGGGGCGCGGGAAAATGCCACCGCCTCCGGGGTTGAACACGATATCGCCAGGAGGGTTGAAAACATTGGTAAATGTGCCACCCACGAAGGTGTTTTCCGCGTCTTTGGCTGTGATCGTATCAAAATTCTTTTTAATAGAACCTTCCAGATTGGCAACGATCGTATTTTTAACATTTTCCGACAATGTTACATTCGCAAAAATATTCTGAATCGTATTTGCAATAAAAACATCCCGGATATTTCCAATAATATTAGGAGGCGTGTAATCTCCATGATATACGATAATAAAAGTACCACCTATCGGGACGCCCGCTTTATGCTGCAAACCATGATGTTTTTTAGCATAATTACTAAATAAAAGCTGGCGATGTAAATTTTGCAAGCGGCGCTCGTACTCTTTTTTTAATGCCTCAAAAGCATCTTTTTTACAGGCTTCCAGGATGGAATCGAGATGGTCAATAATGTCTTCAACACGTATAAATAAATTCGTGGAAGGACCGTCATTATTATTAAGCACCTGATCATAAATTGCATTTAATGCTTTCGCCGCATTTTCCAGTTTTTGATAATAATCAATAAATGAATCGAATTTTGATGTAACAAACTGCGCAAGACTCGCCGGCAGGCTGTCTTTTATTTTAATTAAATTATACACCAGTAAATAAGCGACGGTATTGCCTGGTTCGCCGGTAATAATATTCGGGATTTGACCGCTTTCAATTTGTGGATAAATCTTTTCAAACTGCTCGCCGAACGTGCCTTGCTGGTATGTAAAATTGGCGGAACAATTATTAAGCGAATTAATTTGCGTCGGAAAGCTTTGCGGATTATCGGGTCTGGTGCCGCTGGTAATATCATAAAAATAACGAATTTGCTTACATGCAAAACATTCCAGTTCTTCTTTTAATGTCAGGTAAATAGCTTCCAAATCCTGGAAATAACATTCATGGTCGCGAATGTCCTGAATGTCTTCAATATCGTTACCGGTTTTCACCGCCACCAGGTCAAAAGGCAGGCGATTCAGCTCTTTTAAACGTGTAATAGTGCGCACCGCAAGTAAATAATCTTTACCCACATGCCCTTCGATGCGCAGGAAATTATTAGGCTCAATATCATATTCTAATGGCTTTAATATAAAATCCTCAGAGGCATACTGGTTGGCGTGGTACGACAGATTTTGCTTGGCTTTGCCGCTGCTTGTCAGGCGATGATTCCATATCTCATATAATGGCGGCGTGCCTTCATTTACTTTATAATAATAAGGAATTGCTTTTTCCGATAGAAAAACATCGCCTAATTTACTCGGCGTGATGCGAATATTATTATCATACGGATTGGTTTTGGTGACGCCACTGACCGCCGGACCCGGAATCTCAAAGTTTTCCAGCATGGACAACAACCGTTCGAACAATTGCCGAAGCTCTTCGCCTAAAATTTTCTGGTTCGTCAAAATCGGCGAAGGCATAAAATAATGCCGGTATTTGCGCTGATGCGCTGCCCCGTGTGCTGCTTCTTTCAGGAACAAATGGCGTGGGAATAAGCGTTCATCCGGGCAGCATATACCGATGACTTCCAGTCCTTTACGACGAATTTCACGATAGGTTTCCAGTAAGTCGAAAATAAAATCATAGACGTATTGATAATAATAAGCCCGCGTCATTTCCACTTTTCCGTCGGCGCCGTAATTCACCTGCCAGTTTTGTATAATATTTTTATCCAAATCATCCAGCAGCAGATCAAAAGCATCATAAGCGTCCAATAATGTGTCGCGAACGGTGCTTTCGATAAATGTTTTGGTCAGAATATTGCGATATTCATTTACTAATTGTTGAGTGGTTATAATATTTGTAGCAGGAACATTATAGCGCTTCAATTTAATTTCAGGTAAATAATACTTGGCATTTATGATCTGATCGATGTCGTTACCCGTTTGAGACCCCATCAAATCATTGATTTCTTTAATAACTGCGTCGGCATCGGCTTTGGTCATGAGCAGCGGCCGGAAAGCGGCGGTGATCTTGGCGCCTTTGTCATCACAGGAATTCGGCGAGCAATTCTTCAGGTTTTCTTCCAATAATTCCACAAAAACCAGCACGATTTTATCCTGCAAAAACGCACTGCTCAAAGCCGTAGCACCCCCGCTGGCATTGGGTTTCAGCTCCCACATCGGGTACTTGTTCTGGTCGTTGGCGGTATCATAAAACAGCGGATACGGCACTTCCTCGGGCACTTCATAATTGATGAAATGCGTGGCTACGAGCTCCTCCATCACCACGAGGTAGCCCTGCGACGTCACGCCGCAACCCTTGGTAATGGTGATGTTCGTGCTATCGGGCGCGGTGTGCACCTCCAGGCCGCAGACAATGCCAATGCCAATCAGGTTGGTCCGCGTGAGCCGGTTCTGCTCATCGAGGTACTCAAAAAGGTCGTTCAGGTGAGCGCTGCTAAGCACCTGATTTGCTTCGAATTGTGGATAAGTTGTTTCAACGGGTAACATCGCTATAATAGATTTTTTGGATAGTTAACCTAAAATTGTTTCGTCCAATCGCACCGGATTATCGTCGCCGCCTTCTTCGCAGTCGTGCAGCGTCGCCGGCGGATAAATGCTTTTCAGTTTGCCAAGTATATCAATCACTGCGGCGTGTGTTTGCAGCAGTTCCAGTTTGTCGAGATAAAATACCACCAGCAACTCTTGTAATGCCGTCCAGAACGAAGCGGGCAGGCTGACCTGACAAGGAATAGCGGCAACGCCAATACTGTTTTGGAATAAAGCCTCCAGTTCTGAGCGCCATTCTACGTCGGTGAAGATCTTATCAAAATTGGCTGCAACCCAGTCGCGCAGGGCATCTCCGAAGATCGCGAGGAGTGGTTGCGCGCACGCGCAAATGGCTTTTTCGGTGACTTTGACATTGGCTGTTGCCAATTCGGCGGTCATTAATTTTTCCACTTTCGCGGCCAGTTTTAAATCCCTGGGTTCAAATGCCGCATTCTCTTCGAGCCAGTTGCACCAGGCATTCCAGAAGACATTGAACTGGAAACAGTGCTCCATGCCTTTAAAATATTGAGAAAGAAGGAGTTTTGATTCCGGGTAGAAATTCTCATTTAAATGTTCGCGGCAAGCGATCGAACCCAAGGGAAGGTGGTCGTCGAATAAATCGGATAATTGCTGGTCGCTCAGCGGCTCAAAATCATTTCGGATCACCTCATCGCGGACGGCATCGTTAAAAGTGTCGAGGATAAAATCGGCGCAATCGCACAGCTCCCGTGCAATGTCCTCATTATTAGGCACTTCCAGGAAATTGGTCAGCAAATCGACGAGTTCGCAAAGGATGACTTTCCCCCCATCTTCGCGACAAACTTCATTGCCAACCCAACAGATTTTACCCAGCAAATGCGCCGGTGTTTCCAGCCTGATCGTACGCTCGGCGTAGCGCCGGAAGTCGAGATTTTGAAAAACATCCATCCAACCGGGCATCACGAAAGTGAGCCGGAACGAGTAAGGATCTTCCTCGCCGCAGCTTTCGCAGTCAGGATCAAGGCAAACCGGAAGCAGGGCTTGCCCGTAAATCTTGGGACGTAATAACAAATGCTCCACGATGAAAAATCGCTCGAATTCCAGGATACCCTCCGCCCAGGAAATCAGGTCAAACTGCGCGGTTTGCGCGTCGGTTTCGTTGTTGTATAAATCGCTGATTGCAATCACTTCGCCGAGGTGGTTTTCGAGTTCAAAACTCCATTTGCCATCGGCATCTTCGCTCGGCGCGGTGTAATGACTTGGATCGGTAATAAAGGCAATGACTTCATCCATCGTGGCGCGGATCAGTTCATCGGCTTCGAGTTTGGTGGTAGTGGTTACGGTTTGCGCATGGCGAAGCAAAAGATCACCTTCAAATTTTAACTCAAACCCAGCATTGTATTTTTTATTTAAATTATCTTTTTGGATATTGATAGTGAAGTAGTTACGCAGGGTTTCCAAACCTAATAAGTGCGCAATTCGACGCTTGAGCCCGGCGATATTTTGAAAACCGCAAACTTTGACTTCATCAATATAATTAAAAGCCCGTCCCCGGTTCTTGCTGACAAAGGGATAATCCTTGAGGAATTGCACCTTGTCCTGAAGCAGGGTTTCCGGGAGTTTCGCCATATTGTCCAACGAATATAATGCCAGCGTGTAATCGGTGAATTGCTCGCCAAAGCGCGCCATCAAATGATCCAGAAAACGGTTGCGCCGTTCCAGCGCGAGGTCTTCGGATTCGGTGATTTCTTGCAAAGTCGTAGGTGTGAAAGCCGCGTCGTACAAGCCTCCGACGCCGGCGATCTTCGCTTCATCCAAAAATTGGGTGTAATAACTTTGCACCAGTGAATCGTCCAATCGGAATAAATCGGCAGTGTGTTGTAATTGTGAAAAATAATTCGCCAAAACCTGTTCGTAGAACAAAAGATATGCTTTCATTTGCTTCGCCTGGGCGCGGCGCTGGGGTGTGGCATTGCTCGGAAGTCCTTCATAACCAATGCCGTAGGTCATGGGAAATGAGTATTGAATCGGATAATAATCTTCGAGATCGCGTTCCTTGCCAACCGGAATCGGCAGGTCGTTATCCTGGGTGGTTTGTTTGATTTGTTCGGATGCACCGCGGAGTTGCTCCAGCGTGGCTTCTACCTCCAGCGTATTCGCAGGAAGGAAAGGCAGGTTGTTTTTGAAAAACAGGATTTTCGACTGCTCCACGTACAGGCGTGGCTGATGCTGCGGACTTACCTTCATCACCCAGGATTCGCTGGGCAGAATGGGATTACCCTGTTTATCGTATTTGGTTAGTAGGAAATTACTCACCGACACCACGCCTTCGATGTCCATCAGCAGATTGATAATATCGGAAGCACGGATTTCACGCTTGAGGTTTGATTTTTCTAATTCTTCGGTCAGGATAAAGCCGTGTTTCAAAGCAGGGCCGTTGAAAATGGCTTCCACTGGCACCGGGCGATCCAGCATTTCCTGCAAGGTGTAAAACTGTACCCCAGGATTCAAATACAATTCAATTGCAAAGTATATCTGTGCAAGCACCAACTCAATGTCTGCATCCGGCGTCAATTCTATATCGGCGCAAACCGCAACGTCCTCGACCGGTACCACGCTCAGGGTGCAATAATCTTCGTCCAGATTTCGGTGGCGATGCAACTGATCCCAGGCGTTTTCAAGAATAGCTTCGATTTTGAACAACTTTTGGCGGTAAGCCGGAAAGACACCACGATCGGTCAGGTCGAGTAATTCATCTTCGATATCACTGATAGTCAGGCGCTTGCGATGCTCGCCCTGTTCAAAAAACAGCGTCAGGGAAATATTATCAAATTGCAAAGGCGTCGCTACGCCCTGGAATGCCATTTCAAACGAAAGCGTCAAAGGTTTTTTGAGCGATTGGGCAAGATTGGCGTCGGTGACGTTGAGTCCATCCGCGTTTTTTAAAGATAAAATATTAATAGAATCAAGGGTCCTGGTCTCATCCATCAAATTGGCAAAATGCTCA
>CAZGAU010000108.1:0-7530 GCA_964523725.1 uncultured Saprospiraceae bacterium | reverse complement strand
AATCGAAGTTCCAGCATCGCCGGGAAATTCCCTTCCGAATGCGTGACCGAGAATGTGTGTTTTAGCTTGCCATCATTCAAATCTCCGAGTTTGGGATCGTCTTCCAACTCCAGCAAAACATCGTACGTGCCACGTATAACTACTTCTTTATCAGTAGATTGATAAACCAATTTGCTTCCTTCGCAGTCGCCATACAAGGGCAATTCGCACCAGCATTCTTTGCAAAATAGCCAGGAATTGCGCACGCCGTTCAAATCAATCAGCAACTTGCGGAAGTCATTCACCGTCACCGGATTGCAGGTCAGAATGTCATTTGCCGTGAAAAATCCCTGATCGAGTCCGCCTTCACGCAAGGTTTTCGCCAGGATGTCCTTGATATCAAAGCTCGTGCGGTAGCCCAATTCGGTAATGGCAAAGCAAAGCAACTCCAGGATCGTGATGCCCGGATCGTGGATGTTATAGTCCGTCCAGATACGACTGCCCAGTTTTTCGATATGCTCAAGCCCTCGCTGCCGAAGGAAGCGATAATCTTCAGACGGAAGCAGGGCGGGATTTTTGGGTATGGTAATAGATTGAGTCATAAAATAATATGCTGATTTGCCAATTTTGCTAATTTGTAAATAAAGGGCTGTAAATCAATATTCTTTAAATTGAAAGTTTCTATTACTTAACATCCGCATTTTTCCGGTACGGCTTCTTCTACGGTCAATTGAATTGTTTCAATGTTATGTTTCTCAGCTGGAGCCGATACCAAGATGGATGCGGCTGTGCTGGCATCTATGATGTCTTTTTCGATCTCGGTAGCTGATTTTTCGGGGCGATGGTACAGTTTGAAATTGCTCACATAATCCACGTAATATTGCTCGTCTATAAAGTTGATAAGCGTTGACTTGTCCACGCGCCCGCCAAATTTAATTTTAGCCTCCGCATCAAAAGCCCAGGGCGACAGGAAGCGCGTAATATCTTGCTTCAATTGTTTTGTGAAAAAAGTCTCGTCGTACTGCGGATAGAATTTGACCTCGCAAACCACCCGCACCTGCTCGAAAATCGGATTGCGCACATGCAGCTTAGCGAAGCAGGAAATCCGTTTGCGCAAAAAATCATGGATTTGCTCCAGATCGCCCAGATTGGTGTAGGGTTCCAGCGGGTTGACCGCGTTTTGATTCCTGAGATTGGGAATGGTGACCACCGTGACATGCCCGGCCGCCAATTCGTTATAAATACCGCCCATGTCACTTGGTTCGTAGCGGGTATGCGGGAGGCATTTTACTTTGTAAATGTTTGGAAATGCTTCTAAAACTAAATGTTCATAATCCCAGACTGTAATGCCCCGATCCTTGTGGCGAAGGCGTTCGCTCACGCGGATGTAGAATTTTGGGGAAGATTCGCGCATTTGTCCGCCGAACGAGGCGAAAGGTTGTTCCACTTTTTTAATCGCCGCATCTGGCGTTGCCAACTTGCTGATTGTTCCTGCTGGCAACGGAAGTGCCAGAAAATCCTCGGCATTGCCCTGATCGGTGAAGGTTGCCAAAGCAGCTTGCGGAATCACGGCCACAATGCGAGCCACAGCTTCGCTGGCTTCGGTGACGGCGGCGCGGAGCCAGAATTGCCCGGCTGGGAGAATCGTATTGTCATCAGTTGCCGGTCTTGGAATAGAAAAAGTGATAATACCGGAGCGTGTGAGTTGATTGGTACGGTCGCTGACTTCCTCTTTTTTGAATGAAATCCAGTGGTTGTCGCTCAGATAACTCCAATGAACGTGATGTTCGGGCTTGGCAATCAAGGGGTTAGCGCTACCTTCGTCGAGTTGAAACAGGACTGAAATCACCTTCGGAACCTCTATATTTTCCAGACCGATATAAAATTCGCCCTCATGTTCAGCAAAACTACTGTTTTCAGTCTTATGCTGAAATTTTGGCAACAAAGAGATCGTGGTTTCCTCGCCAATGCTGGCGTTGTGCAGGATCGGATGGGCTTCTGTTTCGCCGAAAGGCAAAAGATGGAAAAATTGCATTTGGCGGTCGGCAAATTTTGTAGCGTCGGCAGTGTTCAGCTCAAGCGTGGTAAAGGCGCTGTAATTCAAATAAATTTCCTGAAGCACCGGCGTGTAGGGTGGGGTGGGTTTTGCAACATTATTTGGTGTGCCATTCGCCTGGTCAATCAGATAAAGCGTCTGGTTATCCTGAAAAGCTTTATGCCCGAAATTTCCATTTAAATAAAACCGGAAAAATCCGCGATTGCTGTTGACAGAAAAAATCTGGTTTTCACCATACAAAGGCTTGGTGACGTCCGCTTCCGCCAGTGCAAAAGGCGTGACAAACCCATCGAAGAGATTCTCCGCAGTAATGCTGGTATCGTCAATCCAGGTGCCTTGATTCAAGCGTTGCAATTTTGCAGTAGGACGCGTGCCACTGGTGCCGGGCTGCGGCTGCCAAATGACTCTTGGCGTAATGATCGCGCCTTCTTTCTGGAAAATTTCGCTGTTGCCAATGAGCAAAGCATGGCTTTGATCGGGCGTAGGACCGAACGGCTGAAAGGGTTTTGCGGGATTCACCGTGCCAAAATCGTTTTGCACATGCAAATCACGCACACCAGTGACGTTCACGCTTACACCCGCTGCCACCAAGTCGGCCGCTTTTAGCTTTTTGTATAAAAACTCGGTATTGTCATTATGTTTCAGCCATATTTTTAAAACCGGATGCCCGGTAGTGAAGCTTTCGCCGTGAATGGTCGAATCGTAAGGCACGGTAGCTGGTGCGTCTTCTGGCATGGTCATCACAAACAAACTGAATCCAAAAAACGGCAAAGCCAGCACAGACAGGGGATGCCAGCCTTTGTCGGTGGTAATGCCCGCTTCAAAATCCGAAGTATTAAAACCTGTTAACGGCGAACTGCCCACGGTTTGAAAAAAGACATAAATCGTACGGCCACCTTCGCGCAGGTAAAGGTAATTTGAGGCAATGGCAAAGCCCACGCGCCCGGCCGGCATTTGAATGGATTGTAAAATCCCGTTTTTGTAAACCTTATTTGCAAAAGGATGCCAGGATTGCTGCGGATTGTTTAGCTCTGCGCCCAAGCCATCTTCTGAATTAGAGATCGGCGAAGCGAAGAGGCGATTTTTTAGAATGGTTGTTGCATTATTTTCATTATCATCATCTTGCTGCGTGGCGATGTACATGGATTTCAGGGAAGCGATCTGCGCCTTATTTACCACCAAATCCTCGTTTAGCTTGAAAAACACATCCTTGCCCAGCGTATCCTTTCCGGCTTTGAGCAGGGTATCTTTTTTGACCAGATGCTCCTGCACGTGCTTTGCGAGCGTAAAGGTGACGTGCGCCTGCGCGGGAACGGGCGCCTTGCGCTTGAGCCGGAGAATTTCTTTGTAATATAAATCTAAGTGCCTTTCTGTCAGTGTATTAGCGTGATTCTGAGCGAATTTGAACAAGTGCAAAAACGCCAGATAGAGCGCCATATGCGGCTCGTGCTTGTCCCAGTCGGTGATGGTGAGGCTGAGTTGATTGGTTGCTTCTTTTACAATTTTGGTTAACGCTCGAAGAAACTGATCGAAAATGCCGGTGAAAAAGTTGTGATTGGTTGCATAGAAAACGCGGTCGCGCTTGCTCAATCCCCCAATATCGTAGCGATAGATGCTGTTGTCCGCCGGAATATTTGTAAAATAAGTGTTCCAATTCGTGGAATTATCCGTGATCCAAAAGTCAGAAAATTCGCGCGTGAAAATATCCGCCGCTGCTTCTACCGGTGCGCCGAGCAGAAGCCAATTGTCAATGGCATTTTCCAGCATCAATGTGTCGGGCTGGGCGGCTTTGTAATAAGCGATCAATTTTTGGAACTGCGCGGCCAGCTTGGTTTTGATGAGGTTTTGAATCGTGTTTTTCAGGGTGATTTCAGCCGGAAGTTGCTGGTGCAATTGATCTAGTTGCCAGGCTAAAGAAACGATCGCGGCGTAAAGATTCCCGAAGTTACGCTGCGGCTGGGGCGGATTGGCAATACCCTCTTGTAAAATAGCAAAATAACCATTCACATGTTCCTGATAATCAGAGACATCCTGCACGGCAACGATGGCAAGCTTCGCCGAAATATCATTGATTATAAATGGCTCCCAGGTTTCGCCGGGCGTGTGCTGATCATTCAGACGGAAATATTTCAAATACTGGGCAAGTTTTTGCGCATATACCAGCAAATCCGCGGCGGTACGTTCGTCCACGGGCGCGTAGGAGGGGCGCAGCGCCTGCACATCGCGCTGAATCTGGTCGGTGCCTTCGCGCTTGACCATCAGGGGATTGATAATATTTTGGCATTTATCACTCATAATCCTTCATTGGAAATTGGGGCGCTGATCAAAAAATTGAGAATTTGGCTGCCTTCATTTTTAAAAAACGGGAAGACAAAATTGAACCGGGAATTCGTGCTTTTGACGATGAAATCCACTTCGATCAGGAGCTTTCCTTCTAATTCCAGATCGTCGATCAAATCAATACGCAAAGGCTTTATCCTGGACTCGAAATAGAGGATCGAAGTTTCTATCTTGTCGATAATCAAGGTTTTAAGCGAAGTGTCGATGGATTCGAACAAAAGCTCTTCCAGGTTGCAGCCAAAGCGCGGTTGCATGATGCGCTCGCCGGTGATGGTAGTCAAAAGTATATGTAAACTGCTATATATATCTTCCACTTCTTCAAGCATTTGCACCGAGCCAGTGTCGTAGTCGAAGGTAGGTGGAAAACTCCAGCCGCGTCCCAGGAAATTTTGTTGTATGTCGCCGTTTGCCATGTTTTTGTTTTTTAATTAATTCTTACAATGCCGCCTTTCACCACTGTAGAGCCATTGCCTGCCGAGAGTTCGCAACCGCCACCGCCGTCGGCTTTGAAGCCGGTGGAAGCTTTGACGTCCACGCTTAAACCTTCGACGGTCAGACTTTGCGCGGCTTTGAGCGTGAGCTCTGTGGCGCTTTCGATGACGATACCACTAGAATCCATTGTAATTTTATTACCGTTTTGATCTTCTAGCACAATGCCCTGATCCTCATCGCTTAACAGAACTTTATTGCCGCCGGGCGTTTCCAACAGCAGCGTTTTTTTATCGTCATTAAAAATCATTTTCATTTCGCTTCGGGAGACGTAGCCTTTTTCGTGGTTGTCATCACTAGCTTCTAATGGCGCGGGTTTGGCGCTACTGTGGCACATGCCGAGCATTACCGCTTGCCGGGGATCATTGTCTAAAAAGCCAACAATTACTTCGTCGCCGATTTCGGGCAGGAAAAAAGTACCACGATTTTCGCCTGCGTCGAGGGTAGCAATGCGCGTCCAGATGCCTTCGTCTTCTGCACTAATGACGGGGAGTTTGACTTTGATGCGGTTTTCACCCTCGGGATCTTCCTGGAGTTGAGTAACAATACCCACATGCAACCCCTGGATCGTTGGAAGCAATTGCTTAGATAGATCGCTGGGATCTGACGTCGCACCCGGAATCCAGTCTTCAGGATCATAGCCAATTTGAATATCCATTTCCCAGTTGCCTTTGGCAATCTGATGCCGAACGCCAGAAACAAAAACCTTGCCCTGGAAGCGATCACCGATGCCATTGATTTCGACGATACCGCCGGGCTTGATCTCAGGATTTCCCTGGCAACTAGCTCTGCCACGAATTTTTGCCAGTTGTGATTGCAGCAGCACCGCATCCGCCCAGCTTTGTAGCTCCGGTTCGATCAATTTGCCGCTGTGCCAGAGTTGGTAAGCGTCTAAGCCGGATACTTGCGATAAATCGTCAGGGCTGAGATTGCCGTTTAGTTCTACATTCGGGTCTTGCGCGTCGGAAGTCGCCAATTCCTGATCGGTGTAGTTCCAGGCTGCCATTTTTACAGCGGGATATTGCAAACGCGCGTCCATTTCAGCGTCGAGTTCCAGCAGCGAAGAGCCATATTGCAAGGTGACGGCAGCCTCCTGACCTAAATCCGGTTTTTGAATGCTGACTTTGCCATTTTCAACCATAATAAACATGCCATTTGCGGAAGCCCGATTCAGAATAAAATCCCAATCGGTGGAGCGGTACTGCACCATTTGCAGGTGTTCTGCGGACGTAGCCTCAACTTCTGAATCCAGGCCATGTTGCCCGATCAATTCTTCGATGATATCGCTGTCTTTTTGCTCGGCGAAATATTTATTTTTCAAACCAACGGTCATTTTCACCGCTTTATCCTTGCAATCCACGATCAGGTAAGAGCTGTTTTTCCGAACTTTAATGCTGTGCCGGATGACAATACCCTCGAAAATTGTATCTTCCTCGCCGCGGTAGCCCGCCTGGATTTTGATTTCCTTGCCAGGAATAAAATCGTCTTTATCACTAATTTCGAAGGTTTCGCGTGCCGCTTCGCCGTCGAGTAAAATAATAGAGGCAGTAGGGATACGATTCAACTCGCGCGTCACAGAAATGGACAGGACATGATACGTTCTCGACACTTCATTTCCATCCGAGAAAATGGTGAAAGTGCCCACAGTGGGGCTGGCGGCGGTAGGTATGACGCGGTCGTTTGGCATTTTTTTGTTATCGGTTAATTTGTTATCGGTTAACTGGGCTCTAATTCTCTAGGTCGCTAAGTCACTTCGTCTCTGTTTTATCAATTGGTGGAAAAAAGAGCTTGCTTCCGGTTTCCAGGTTTCTGAAGTTCGTCAGATCGTTTGCTCTGGCAACTTGCAAATAGTAACTTGGATTTTCATAAATCCGGAAAGTCATGAGAGACAAGTGATCGCCGGGTTTTACCTTGCGCTCGTGCGTGAGGTCGGGCGACTGGGAATCTTCTTTAGCCACCCGGAGATTTTCTTCTACACTGCCTTTAAATCCAGCTTTTGCAATAGCTCGAATCGGCGTACCGTCGGGCTTGAAAAGCTTGAACGTAATATTCAGCGTGGTCAATCTTCCTTTGAAAATGCTCACACCCCAGATCAGCTTGAAATGCCGCGGCTCGTGAATCTCACCGTCGTAATCTACCAGCATGGACTTGAAATGCTTGACATCGTCCCACACATCGCTGCGCGGATTGCCATCAATAATGCCGGTATTATCGAACAAAAACTCAAAGGTAAATTCCTCGGGTTTGGTCAATTTATACTTCTGCTGGCTGCCGCTGCTTCCCTGACCCTGATCCTCGTTGTATTCGATTTTGTAATCCAACTGGTAAGTCTCGGGGTTCATCATCGCCACAAACTCATCCACCTTGGCATCGTCGCTCATTTCGGCGTTGGTGTAAGCTATAATCCGCATTTTTTCCAGTTTCCCGTTTGCCATAATCTTTAGCGTTCTGATTTTTCACGAATAATGTTCATCACTTGTTCCACGCATTCTGCAATGAGTTGCTCGCGTTGTGCTTCGTTCATTTGTCCTTGCGCGCCACCGGGCGGTGGGGTAGAGCGAACCGGTGCACTGCCAGGCGTTTCTGTTGGCTCATTGACGGAAACTTTAATGTGTAACTCCCTGATTTGTATCGGCATAGCCTCAGTTTTGAATCGTGAAAAATTG
>CAZGAU010000107.1:0-18490 GCA_964523725.1 uncultured Saprospiraceae bacterium | reverse complement strand
CGGTGCTGCGCCAGAGTTTGTTGGTGCCTGCGTAAATTTTATTCGGATTGTGCGCAGAGATGAAAAAAGGACCGTCCCAGTTGGCGGGCGCCATCGCGTTGCCAAGCTCCGGCTCGGGTACGCCCGGTCCCCAGGCATCCCAGTTGCGGCGGGCGCTGATATTTCCCTTTGGGTCGCCAGGCCGAATATCGCGACGCTGACCGGTTTTCAAATCCAAGCGTGACAAGCCAAGGTATTGAGACTCAACGTATAAAGTATTTTCATCTTCGGGATGGATCAGGTTTAAAAAACCATCGCCGCCACCGGTTTTGACCCAATCGGAGTTCAGAATACCTTCGCTTTTGTAAGTTGCGTTTGGTCCCGCCCAGCTTCCGTTATCCTGCAAACCGCCGTACACCCAATAGGGGTTGCGCATATCCACACTCACGCGGTAATACTGGCTTACAGGTAGGGAAGTCACATACAACCAGGTCTTGGCTTTATCGTAAGAAATACCCACCCCGCCGTCGTCGGCTTTGATCACGTGGCGCGAGTCATTCGGATTGATCCAGAGGAAACGGTCGTCGCCATGAAGAGACTGCCGTGCCGAAGTAAAGGTTTTACCGCCATCATCAGAATAGCTGAAGTCATTTTGCATGTAAATGCGCTGATCGTCATTCGGGTCCACCAGAATCTGGCTGGCATACATCGGGCGCGGGTTCCAGTCGCTCATGTAGGTCCAGGTTTCGCCCTTGTCTTCCGAGCGATAAACGCCGGCTTTGCGCCGATTGTAAGCGGTAGAAGCATTGTACTGGTAGCCTTGCTCCACGCAGACATACACAATGTTCGGGTTTTTTCTATAGATGGAAATGCCGATGCGCCCAACATCGCCTTTCGGCAAACCTTCGGTCAGTTTTGTCCAAGTGTTGCCGCCATCGGTGGATTTATGCAAACCACTGCCCGGACCATCACCATCAAATCCAAAAGGCGTGCGCCGCCGCTGGTAGGTTGCAGTGTACAAAATATTCGGGTCGGAAGGATCCATGGCCACGTCCACCACGCCGGTATTTTCGTCCACGTGTAAAATTCGGTTCCAAGTTGTGCCGCCGTCAGTGGTTTTGTACAAACCGCGCTCTTCGTTAGGACCCCAGAGATGCCCCATCGCTGCGACGTAAACGGTGTTCGTATCCGTTGGGTGCGTGACAATCCGCCCAATATGATGCGAATCGTGCAAGCCCATGTTCGTCCAGGTTTTACCGGAATCCGTGGATTTGTAAACCCCGTCGCCCCAGGAAGAACTCTGGCGGTTGGCGCGTTCGCCGGTGCCAACCCAAACGAATTTTGGATGTGCCTGATGCACGGAAATGTCGCCCACAGAGTGGGTAGCTTCTTTTTCAAAAACCGGGCTAAACGTCACGCCGTTATTGGCGGTTTTCCAAACACCGCCCGTCGCGGAGGCAATGTAAATTGTATAAGGATCGCTTTCCACCGCTTCAATATCCACAATGCGGCCGCTCATGGTAGCCGGACCAATATTGCGCAGTTTCAAACCGGACAAGGTTTCGGAAGTTAGCTGCGCCGAGGAAAAGGAATAACTAATGATAAATAAAAATGTACACAGAATGAGTTTTTTCATTTTTTACTAGTTTTAAAATAACAAGTTGCTTCTTTACATTCTAATTACTTGCTTTTTTAATTATAAAATAGCCGATAACACTTGCCAGTATCGATGCAGCCAGAATCCCCAGCTTGGCTTGAAGAATATAATTATGATCATTAAATGCCAGCCCGGTGATGAAAAGAGACATCGTAAAACCAATGGCAGTCAAGAAACCTGCACCCAACAAATGCAGCATATTCATATCTTTTGGCAATGTTGCCCATTTCAGCTTGAGCATCAGGTAGGATATTCCAACTACGCCTATCACTTTACCCAGCAAAAGTCCAACAAAAACTCCAATCGTAACCGGGCTGCTTGCCTGGGTAGCAAAATCATCTGTGATGGTAACACCCGCATTGCTCAGTGCAAAAACGGGCATGACAATAAACGCCACCAAAGGATGCATACCGTGTTCTAATCGTTGCAAAGGCGTTAACGCTGCTTTTGAAATATCCCGGACATTGCCGAGAATGGTGAATTGCTCCTTGGTTACGGTGGGTGCCTGATCGTCTTCAGTTTCCTTAAACTTGGAAAGCAAATGTTCGAGTCGTTCGGTATAATAATTTGCAGAAATTTTGACCTTCGCCGGAATGGTAAAGGCAGCCAACACGGCCGCAATAGTGGCGTGTACGCCCGACATCAGAAATGCGACCCATAAGCCGGATATACCAACAATACCGTAAAATAAAGTACTCCTTACGCCAATCAGATTTGCTCCAACCAATACGACCATAAAAATGATGCCTGTAAATAAACTTTCAAAATAAATATTAGAGGTGTAAAAGAAAGCGATTACCAGCACCGCTCCGATGTCATCGGCAATAGCAAGGGCTGTGAGGAAAACTTTAAGCGAAATCGGCACCCGGTCACCAAGCAGATAAAGAATACCCAATACAAAGGCAATATCGGTGGCCATTGGAATACCCCAGCCGTTGGAAGGAGTACCCGAGCTATTAAAAAAAACATAAAGAAGGGCCGGAAAAATCATCCCGCCTGCTGCTGCGACCAATGGTAAAATGGCATTTTTAGGATCACTGAGTTCGCCTGCAATGATTTCCCGCTTTAATTCAAGTCCAACCACAAAGAAGAACACTGCCATCAAACCATCATTGATCCAGTGATGCAGGCTTTTATTAATTTGAAAATCACCGAAACCAATAAAGAATTTCGTTTCCCAAATATGATGAAATGCTTCCGACCATGGAGAATTGGCGAGGATCATAGCCAAAAACGCCGACGAAAACAGCACAATACCGCTCATGGTGCTATTGTTTAAAAAGCGCCTCATGGGGTTGATGATCCACTTATCCACTGGTTGTTGTTTCATCCCTTTCATTTTTTATTTATTAGCAATGATGTATCAAGCCAGGTTAATACCTCCAAGCTTTTGTATTTGTTCCCTTCGGCGCCATTTTTTCTACTTGATTTGCAATAAGTTGCAACAACTCAGTGCGCTCTGGGCCCCAGCAGTGCGGCTCGCGGTCGCCATAGGTTACGGAACCATCATAGTAAGGATCGGTTTTTTCCAGGAATTCCTCCATTAGCACCACTGCAGGATTGAGATAATAGGTGTCCATATCGCCTGTGTAAATGTGGATTTTGCCGATCAGACTTGGGCCGATCTTTGACCAGTTACGCTTGAGGTATTCATTCAGGTCGTAGTGCTCGCGCCAGTATGCAGCCACTTCTTTGTCAATTGCGCCGGTTTTTTGATCGAATAGAGACTTGGTATAGCCGTCTTCGCCGATCGGGCCGAAGGTGGCTTCAAAAATATCGACCTGCTCGCCGGAGCGGTTCTTTGTACCGCGTGCCAATTCGTAGTAATTGCGCTGTTTATAAGTCAATTTTACAATGCCATCGGTATAGCGATCGCTAGGCGTGGGCACTTCAATCCAACCATCTTTTTTGAAATAGGCATTCTCATCCTCATAAATATTCACCGCCTGGAAATAATTAAAATCCACCGGATCAGGACAAAGCGAGAATACCCCGCCAAAGAATTGAGGTTCAAGTAGTTGCATCGCCAGGGAAATCCAGCCGCCAGTAGAGCCACCCGACAAGATACGTGCATACGGCTCCTGGATGATACGGAATTGTGCTTCTACCGCCGGGATCAGTTCTTCCATGATGGCATCACGGTAGGGGCCATTATTCGGTGAATTTACAAAATAAGAATCATCGTAATAAGGGCTTGGATGCTGAAATGTCACCAAGATCATGCGCGGCGTACCGTCAGCATTCCAGTACTTGTAATATTCATAGCCCGCTTTTGCCCGACTGGAAGCATCCGGTCCGGGATCTTCAGTCGTGAAACCATTAGGTGCGTTCAAAGAAAAATGCCCCTGGATATAATTCACCGGATAGTGAGTGTCAGGATGCTCATCGTAACCCTTTGGCAGCAAGATAGTTGCACCCAGAAAAATATCCTGACCCCAGAATTCACTCAGGATATCACTTCTGAATTTGACGCGTTTCACCCATTCAGTATCTTCCGGGATTTCGATGGGCGGAATCACATTTTTGCAATCCAGTGTAATCGTCGTTTTCCTCGCCGGATCAATGGTTATTTTCTGCACATCGCTGTACAAATTGCCAGGAGATATGTTAAAATGCTGTCCTTCCCACTGATCGTTGTGTAGCCAGAGGGTATAACCATCGGAGCGTTTGAATTCGGTATAAATATTCACAAAACCTTGAATATAATATTCGCCTGGAGGCAGGTTTTTCAAACTTTCAATCGGATAACCGAAAGAGTTGGAGTTAATCGTCGCCTTTGCGCCGGGCGACAGTGCCTCAACATCTTCGCCGAAAAAAGGTACACCCTGGGTGCCAATTTGCAGCCGTGGCTCGCGTTCATCCGTTTCGGAGATCATTACATACACGCGTCCTGTGATCGGGTTTTTGTGTGCCGATTCTGGAAAAGAAATCTCGAATGTGAGTTCGGAGCCGGCGGAATCTGTCTTTTGGCAGCTATTGACTATTAAGGCTATGGCGCTGAGTAAGATCAAAGCCAGCCAGTTGGATAGTATGGTTAAATTTTTCATAGCGGGTTTCAGGTTTATGAATTGGACAATGGGAAGCGCTTTTGTTTTCCTTGCATCTGTGGATGAAAGGGTATAAAGTAAGCTGGAAAATCCGCGCGAATCGTTTAATTTGGCAGTCACAAAATCAAATTCGTCATGATGAAATTTTCCGATATTCTTGCCCAATACGGCATCCAACTCACCTCTGGTCAGAAAATCACTGGCTATCTTGAAGTACCTGGCACACCGGTCAAAATGCCAGTAACGATCATTGCAGGCACTAACCCAGGTAAACAAATCCTTATCACCGGCGGCATACATGGCGGCGAGTATCCCTGCATTGAAACGGCAATCCGCATTGCCAAAGAACTGCAACCGGAAGCAGTACATGGTACAGTTGTGCTTATTCATCCGGTTAATCCGGCGGCATTTTTGGCAAAGTTGCAATACTACGTTCCTTTTGACGGCAAAAATCTCAACCGTGTATTTCCGGGCAAAGCCCTGGGTACAGTGAGCGAGCGCATTGCTTACATTGTCCACCAATTGCAGCAATGTGCTGATTTTTACATTGACCTGCACGGCGGTGATATTCACGAAGCCCTGGTACCTTTTGTCATTTATTCACATTTGGGAGGTGCGGAAGTGGTAGCGCAATCCAAGCAAGCTGCAGCAGCGGTAGGCTTCCCTTATGTGGTCGGTTCTTATTCTGATAATGGCTCGATCGGTGCAGCTGCTAATGCTGGTACGCCGGGCTTTCTGGCAGAATTAGGGGAATGCGGCCGCTGGAGTGAAGCAGAAATAGCGACCTACATCCAGGCGGTGAAAAATGTGCTTTGTAGCCTTGAAGTGTTGGCAGGTGAGGTAAAGCCCAACCCCGATGTACAGTACATGGAGAAAATGTCGGTGCTTACCGCTGAAGATGAAGGCTGTTGGTACGCATTCAAGCAGTTGGAAGACACTGTAAGACAAGGCGAAAAAATTGGCGAAATCCGTGATTTCTTTGGTGATACACTCAGCGAATACTTTGCTGATACCAGTGGGATTTTGATATATCTGGTCACCTCATTGGCAATCACTAAAGGAGATCCGCTGGCAGCGATTGGTGTAGTTGGATAGGAACTTGCTCTTACAGCCCCATCCGCTGCAACAAATGCGCTTTGTATTGGGCTCCGATAGCAATGGTGCGCTTGGAAATGCGCAGCTCGTATGTGTCAATAAATTCAATTTTGTGGAGCGGTACGATGAAGGATTTGTGCACTTGCAAAAAGCCATCAGGTAGAATTTCCAGGGCTTCCTTGATCGTCTGGCGCGTCAAAATTTGTTGATCCCCAACGTTATATACCATGTAATTCCCATCTTTTTCAAGGATATCGATATCCTTGATGGCTACCTTCCAAAGGCGGGAGCCGCTTTTTAGATACACGAAATGCTCTTGCTGACTGGAATGAGCAGCAACCTGATGTTTGGGTTCGACAACTAAAAGAATTTTATGGATTGCTTTTGTAAATCGCTCAAAACTAATGGGTTTGAGCAAGTAATCCACCGCGTTGACCTCGTAGCTTTCTACCGCGAATTCTGCGTGCGCTGTGGTGAAAATCACCTTGATATCGGGCTGAATGACCTTTGAAAGTGCCATACCCGACAAATGGGGCATATTAATATCGAGCAGGATCAAATAAACCGACTGATGACGCAAAAACTCCAATGCCTTCAATCCATTGCGAAAGGTACCCGACACCCGCAGGTCAGGAAAACGTGCGATGTAACTTTCCATCAGCTCGATGGCTCTCGGTTCGTCATCAACGATCAAGATATCCATTGGCATAAATGCTTAAATTTATAATATAAAAATTTTCATCTTCTATAATCAATTGATGCTGATTTGGATAAATCAGTTGCAGCCTTTTTTGAATGTTGCGCAAGCCGATGCCGCCCGTTCGGGCAACGTCGCTGGGGTGGTCGGCATGATTGGTGTTGATTGCCTGAAAATGAAGGGCTTTCGGGTTGCTGGCATCCACTTTGAGGGTAATGGCAGATTTTGTTTCGGGACGAACACCATATTTGAAAGCATTTTCTACAAATGGAATCAGCAAGCCTGGCTCAATCATCACTCGGGTGATATCGCCTTGTACATTTAGGGAAACATCCAATTCATCGTCATCGCTATAGCGGATCAAATGCAGTTCAATAAAATCGCGAATAAAATCAATCTCTTTCGCCAGACTAACTTTTGCATGTTGCGTTTCGTATAGCAAATAGCGCAGCAAGCTCGACAGTCGTGTAATACTTTCGGTGAGTTCCGGATTCGCAGACTTTTCAGCCATGGAAAGCAGGTTATTCAGCGTATTGAACAAAAAATGCGGATGCAGCTGCGCGCGCAATAGTTGGAGTTCGGCTTCTTTTTTTTCCTGTGTCAGTTGTTGCTTTTCCTGTTCATTCTTGCTCCAAACTTTGATAAAGCCATATGCACTGGAAGTTGCGAAATAGAAGAGATACAAACCCAGCGCCAGTTGCCAGTTGAGCATTTCGCGATGCGGCAGGAAGAACAGTTTGGTCAAACCAATTTCTGTCAGGATAAAAAATACAAATAGCACCATTATAATCCATGAATACCGCCAAAATTGCTTGCGTTGCAGAAAATGCCGGGTAACCGAGAAAAAATTAGTGTAGAAAAAAATCGCCTTTAGCGCCTGCCCGAACAGCAACGCATGCATAAGGTATGCCGGACGGTTGATGATGATGCGTTCGATGCCATTAATCACTTCTATCTCCTGCGTTTTCAGCGAAAACATTTGTACGACCACCCAGGAAGTGATTCCCCAGAACAGGATATTGATTAGAATTTCGATATATCTGATCGGTACTTGCATGGTCTGATTGGCGCAATTCAAATGCTAAAAGTATTGAATCTCTTGCTTTTAGGTGCTCTTTTGTGATGAAATGTACTCTTTTTGTGATGAAAATCGAAAATACCTTTCTTTTGGCAACTCGTCACTTCAAAATACCATTTGGTAACTTTTACAAAAACAAATATGTGAAACATATTAACCTTGTTGTCATCAACAAAAATTATCCGACTATGAAACTTAGGATGTTATTAATTTTTATGCTGTTAATTAATGGTTGCTACGCACAATCTACAATCAATAAGCAAAACCTCTCAAAAGCAGACAGAGAAAGAATCGGCAGAGAAACGGATGCATTGGTCAAGGCTTACACCGATCTGGACATTTTTTCTGGCGTTGTGCTGATTGCGCAGGACGGTAAACCCTTCTACCACAAGGCTTTTGGATTGGCAAACCGCGAAACAAAAACACCTAATACTACCAATACCCGCTTTGATATTGGCTCAATGAATAAGTCAATGACGAAGGTAATTGTGCTGCAAATGGTCAACGAAGGGAAACTCAAACTCAGCGATCCACTAGGCAAATATCTAGATGGCTTTACTCCTGAAATAGCAGAAAAAGTGACCGTGGAGCATTTACTCAATCATGCCTCCGGTTTTGAGGCCTACCATACGCCTGAATATTTCGAGTTACCAATGAGTGAGAAGACCTTAGACAAAACCGTCAAATGGATTCAAAAATTTCCATTGATGTTCGAGCCGGGCACAGATCAAGCGTATAGCAATGCAGGATATGTGCTGCTTGGCGCAATCATTGAAAAGGCAAGTGGTAAGAGTTATTTTCAGAACGTACGCGAGCGTATCGTGGAACCGTTGGGTTTGAAAAATACCCATCTGGAAGACAAATACAAAGTCCCGCAGCGAGCCATTGGTTATTATAAAACCATGCGCGGTGCGCTGGAAGATAATGAATGGCTGCAGGAAGTCCCGACACCGGCGGGTGGTTTTTACTCGACAACCTCCGATATGCTGAAGTTTTACCGGGCTTATCATTATGGTGACAAACTCTGGAACGAAGCGACCCAAAAGTTGGATAATTTCTACCCCTTTTATCAGCAGCACCAAACGACTGGCGGCGCCATGACTCACGCCGGAGGCTTCGAAGGTGCGAACACGGTTCATTATGAAATTCTCCGCGATCACATTTCGGTGATTGTTTTTGCCAACATGGACGAACCTGTAGCGGAGCAACTAGGCGCCGGCATTCTGGCAATTATCAGAGGTAAGCAGCCCGAACAGCCTGCTTTGCCCGCAAGAATGGCTGTTTATCAAACTTTTAAGGAAAAGGGGATTGACTACGTCAAAACAAATTTTGAGGAATTGACGCGGAATTTTCATCCGGAAGACCCCAAGGATATGATCCTGAATATGATTGGTTATAACCTGCTTTACGCTGATAATGCTGTTGAAGTGGACGAAGCGGTTCAAATATTCGAACTCAATACAGAATTATTTCCCGATGTCGCTAATACCTGGGACAGCCTGGGCGAAGCCTGGCTGAAAAAAGGCGATAAACATAAAGCTTTGAAATTTTATAAAAAAGCGCTGGAAGTCAACCCCGATCTGCCTTCGGCAAAAAAGATGGTCAAGGAATTGAGCCAGTAAACCTTGAAAATTTGATTATTAAAGCTCCTTTCTTAACCGTGCCACCGGAATATTCAGTTGTTCCCGATACTTGGCCACGGTACGGCGGGCAATGTCGTAGCCTTTGTCCGCCAGGAGTTTGGTTAGTTTCTCATCAGAAAGGGGCTTGCGCTTATTCTCGGCAGCAACAATATCGCTCAGTACTTTTTTTATTTCCAGGGTAGAAACTTCTTCACCTTCCTGTGTTTGCATGCCTTCCGAGAAAAATTCTTTCAGGCGTTTGGTGCCGAATTCGGTTTGTACGAATTTACTATTGGCAACCCTTGAAATCGTGGAAATATCCAGACCGGTAATGTCGGAAATATCCTTTAAAATCATGGGGCGAAGCTTTTTCTGATCACCGGTGAAAAAGTAGTCGTACTGGTACTGCATGATAGCGTACATGGTTTTGTACATCGTTTCCTGGCGCTGGCGAATGGCATCAATAAACCACTTTGCCGAGTCAATTTTCTGTTTGATAAAAAGCGCGGCTTCCTTTTCCTGCTTGCCCGCGCGATTGCCGCGGGCTTTCTTGGCATAGTCTTTCAGCATATCGCGATACTGATCGCTTACGCGCAATTCTGGTGCATTCCGGGAATTCAGGCTCAGTTCCAGTTCGCCATCCCGATTAACGATGATAAAATCCGGCACTACATAATTCACTGAATTTGAGCTGCTACCCACATAACCACTGGCGGGCTTAGGGTTCAGTTTCAGGATTTCGTTAATGGCTTCCTTCAGTTCATCCTCGGTTACTTCCAGCGATTTGACCAACTTATCATAGTGTTTCTTGGTAAATTCCTCAAAATGATCCTGCACCACGCGGATCGCCAAATCGGTTATAAACTGCTCGCCAATAGGCGAATTCTGGTTTTGTTCCTCTTTTAATTGCAACTGAATGAGCAAGCATTCCTGCAGATC
Source organism: uncultured Saprospiraceae bacterium (assembly GCA_964523725.1). Taxonomy (GTDB): domain Bacteria; phylum Bacteroidota; class Bacteroidia; order Chitinophagales; family Saprospiraceae; genus JADJNW01. The sequence continues at coordinate 8,376 of CAZGAU010000107.1, read as the reverse complement.
GCGTGCGCCTACGCCCGGCGGATCCAGCCGCTGGATTTTTTTTAAGACAGAAAGAATTTCTTCTTCGTTGGTATCAATATTTTGGCTAAAAAGCAAGTCATCCATAATAGAAATCGGATCGCGGCGCAAGTAACCATCGTCATCGATGCTGCCGATGATCTGCATCGCAATCGCATGTTCACGTTCATCTTGCAAGTCCTGCATACCGAGTTGCTCTTCGAGATATTCGTGAAAGGAACTTTCCACCGCCACCGGTACAGTTTTGTTTTCCTCGGCGACGTAGCTGTCGCCCTGGGTTTTGTAACTCGCCGGATCATCCTCAATATAGCTATCCCAGTATTCTTCCATTTCAAAAGCGTCCTGCTGCTCGGTGTTATCGCCGTCAAAAGCATCTTCCTCCGCTGACCCAAACTCGTCCCGATCCATTTCCTCAAGCGCGGGATTCGCTTCCAACTCCTCCTTGATGCGTTGTTCCAGATTGGCAGTAGGCACCTGCAGCAACTTCATCAGCTGAATTTGCTGGGGAGACAACTTCTGGAGCATCTTCTGGCTTAAACTCTGTCTGAGCATCGTCATGATTTTTGCTTTTTCGATTCAACAAATCTCTCTTTTTGAATCGAATCCGCGTTGCAAAAGTTTTCCTAATTACACAAAATTTCCATCATTTGCAAGCAAAAATAATCCGATTCGCAAAGCAACGCAAGTACTAAGGCAAATTGCATGCCAAATTTTTATAATATTATTTTTGAAAAAGTGATCAAGCGTAAATCAGGCAGGCTTCGCTCCGGTTCAGCTTACGCGAAAGCAGGAATGTTAATGTTTACATTTCCATTCGGATTAATTTCCAGCAATCTTACTTCGGCTATTTCATTCAGCAGTGCTTCATCCAGCGGCGCTTCGATTTTGATGTAATTATCTGTAAAACCAGACATTAAATCAGAATCAGGATGTTGCTCAAACAACACCGGACGCGTCTGCCCCAAATGCTGCTCATAGAAATAACGGCGCTTTTTATCACTAAGAATCGTGAGCATTTGATTGCGGCGACGACGTTCTTCTATAGGTACGATTTCCGCCATTTCAGCGGCGGGCGTGTTCGGGCGCTCGGAGTAAGTGAACACGTGCAGGTAAGAAATATCCAATTGGTTGATAAAACGATAGGTTTCCAGGAAATCTTCCTCGGTTTCGCCGGGGAAGCCGACGATCACGTCCACGCCAATGCAGCAATGCGGCATCAGCGACTTGATCTTGGCGACGCGTTCGGCGTAGAGTTCGCGCTTGTAGCGGCGACGCATTTGCTGAAGTTGCTTGTTGTTGCCCGATTGCAGCGGCATGTGAAAATGCGGCGCAAAACGCTCGGATTGTGCCACAAATTCAATGATCTCATCGGTGCACAAATTCGGCTCAATAGACGAAATGCGGAAACGACTGATGCCTTCCACTTTGTCCAATTCCTGGATGAGGTCAATGAACATCGCCTCTTTCTTGGGCTTCACACCTTCGATCACTTCGGTACCATTACCAAAATCGCCAATGTTGACGCCAGTGAGCACGATTTCTTTCACGCCCATCTCTGCGATCTTACGGGCATTGGCAACCACACTTTCCACCGTATCACTACGGCTTTTGCCACGTGCCAGCGGGATGGTACAAAACGAGCATTTATAATCACAACCGTCCTGCACTTTCAGGAAAGAGCGCGTGCGGTCACCAAAAGAAAAAGCATTCACAAAGTCCTTCACTTCGCGAATTTCTCCGGCGCGCACCATGCCTTTGCCCGGTGCTTTTGACAAATCATCAATGTAATCAAGGATTCTAAACTTCTCAGCGGCGCCCAAAACCAAATCAACACCCGGAATTTCCGAGATTTCCTGCGGTTTCAATTGCGCATAACAACCCATCACTACTACATGTGCATTTGGTGAGAATTTCAACGCACGACGCACAATATTGCGGCATTTCTTATCGGCAAAATCCGTCACCGAGCAGGTATTGATCACGTAAATATCCGCTCCGTCATTAAATCCCACTTCTGCATAGCCCGCCTGCTCGAAGAGCCTGCCGATGGCGGAGGTCTCCGAATAGTTGAGCTTGCAGCCCAGCGTATGAAATGCTACTGTTTTTGGCGTCACTTCTGCAAATTAAAGTTTAAGGTTCAAAAGTTTGAGCGTTCAAGGTTTAGAAACGCGAAGATAGGATTTTTGGTTTGAAAGAAGGAAAACATTCAATAATTCAATGCTTTGGCAAGATTAGGCTTCTTCCATATTAATACCCGCTTCTTGAATGGCTTTGTCCAGATTGAAAGTATGTCCATCGAGCAATTCAATGTCTCGATTCCAATCTACATTCAACCAATCATTTCCGGGTGTGGCAATGAGGACGCGCTGGCTACGCGTGAAAATCCAGATGACTTTGGATACGCCTTTTTCGAGGAGTTTTTTGGTTTTTTTGTGGACAAAATCGGTTTCTGTGAGTTGATTAGAATCAATTTTGATGTCCACTTCTATACTAACAGTAGGAGGAACAGTAGCATACTTCGTATTAATATGCGCAGCGGTCAATACGCTTTTATTAAAAAAACCAATATCTAAACTCAAATTATTTTTCGTCCCTAAATGACTGCCAACCTCATTCGTAAAGGCGTGATATTCTTCATCACCTATTTGAGTATAAAATATTTTCAAAATATAACTTATGATCCAAGCTTGCAATGTACTGGAGCCCATAATTTCTTCCGCCGTCTTTTTTTTATTCAAAACATCCTGATAGCCAGCGTAATAAAATAACTCCCCATCAATCTCATCCCGAATGAGATATTCTGGCACCTCTTTTTTCCTGCGCTTTGGCTGCTCCGCTCCTGCTCGTGTGGTCATACCATCAAATTTTTCTGAAAATTACAGCTTTTCCATTCAAAAGTCAAATTGCAAAAAAGCGCTCAAATTTTTTCTAACTTCCGTAAAACTTTTTTCTAACCGCCTGACTCTTTCAGGCAAAGATTTTCACCCGACTTTTTAAACTGGATTAGTGGAACAACAACAAATACACCTGATCGAAAAAGCCCGGGACGGCAACGCACGCGCGATGAACCAACTGTTTGCGCAGTGGTACAAACGGGTGTACAATATCGCCTGGAAATACTTCGCCGAGGAAGAAGCCGCACTGGAGGTCTGCCAGCACTCATTTCTGGCAATGCAGCGGCACTTTCATACGCTGAACGAACCGGCGAAATTTGAAATCTGGCTATACCGTACGGTTATCAACCAATGCCACCAGGAGCACCGCCGCCAGCGGCAAGTGCGCGATTTGAAGAGCGGTTTTCCCCAAAACAACGTGCTTATTGCGCCGGAGCGGCCCGATCAGGTGTATCAAAGAGATGAAGTTACCCGGCTGGTTTTGAATGCCTTACAGCAATTGCCCGAAGATCAAAGGACGGTTTTGATTATGAAGGAATACGAAGGATTAAAATTCAGGGAAATCGCCGAAGTGCTCGATATTTCTGAAAACACCGCCAAGTCGCGGCTGTACTATGGTTTGCAAAACCTGAAGAAAATTTTATTGAGCAATCAAGCTTCAAAAGAAATTTGTCATGGATAAAGAATTGATAAAGAGCAGATTGATGGACTATCTCTATGATGAACTGAACGAGGCAGACAGAAAAGAGGTAGAAAAATGGCTGTCGGAAAACCCCGAAGCCCGGCGAGAACTGTTGGCCTTGCAGCAAACCCGCGAGCTCTTGTCGGCAGTGCCCGAGGTGGAGCCTGCAATTCCAATCGTAAAGATTTCATCATCCCATTCGATACGTCGTCGCTGGTTGCCTTTGGCAATCACGGCAGCAGCGGCGGCTATTTTGTTGTTGCTTATTGCTACGAACGTGAGTGTTCAAACCCACGAAAGCGGGGTCATTATTGCTTTTGGCAAAGCACCTGCGCCTTTGCAACTCGAAGAAACCGGCGCAGACGCAGATGCTATTCAAGCGGCGATTACAGCCAATAATCAGCAACTGTACCAGCAACTGGATTCGATTCAACGAGGATTGCAGGGCTTACTGGTTGATAATCAAACCACCATGCAACAACAATGGCAGCGTCAGTGGTCGGCGAAGCAGATCAATTACGAAAATCAACTCCAATCCTTAGCAAATGAAGCTTTTCGCAAAAAATACCCCGAACTGGCAGCGTTTGTGCAGGATATGCAATTGGAACAAGAGCAGGAAATGCGCCTGATGCTCACGCAATTGTGGAACGAATGGCAACGTCAGCGTACCGAAGACCTGAAAACCATCGAACGGAATTTTGTGATGCTCAATCAGAACCTGGAACTCAACCGGCAGGGAACCGAGGAGATGTTCAGGAGTATGCTGACACGAACGGGGGATTGAGGTTAGTGAGCAGTTGGCAGTAAATGATTTTTAAAACATTATAAGCAATTAACATTCAAAATAATTCGACATGAATATTAGCTTAAAACATTACATAATGATCGCCTTTTTATTTACTATGGGCATCATAACGGCACAAAATGAACGCATGACGCGCGACATCGAAGTGGCGGAAAATATTTTAGCGACTTTGATGAATCAGGGCTCGAATATTCGGCTTGGCAATAGCGTGGAAGGCACTTACATTGGCGGGCACGGGGTACTTTTTACAATTGGCGGCAGCGGGATTTTTAGCTATTCCCTCAGTACCTCAGGTGTCATCTCCGGTCAAGGAAAAACCTATAATCTAAAAGGACAAGTCCTTGATAAGGAGGTAAATCCTGACAGCCTGAATGAAGTAGCATTTACGAACATGAAAAATGTAATGAAAACATTCATTACAGATTATGCCCAGTTATTAAGTCAATTAAAGCCTAACGAAAAAATACTGCTCCGTTTTAGTCCAAACAGGTTGCTTAATCGCTTTATGGTAGCCGGCGCAGCCCAGATCGTTTTCCCCGGTTCTGATGAGGAAAAAAGTGATGTACCCAAAGAATTAACCGCCGAGATTACCAAATCTGCTATCGATGATTATAAATCCGGTAAGATTTCTCAAAAACAACTCGAAGAGCGCATCAAATTCAGCGAGAAAACCGGCACTGCCAAGAAAGACGCGGAGCTGGAACTCCTGGGTTCTATCTTCAATCGCTTGTACCAGGGCGATCTGTCCAATACATTTCACATGCTGGGTCAGCCCAATTATGAGAAAATCGAAGGTTTGGGCGCTATTTTTGATATGCGGTTTGGCGCATTTGCCAAAGGTTTTGGAAAGAACAGGATCTACTATTTTGATAGCGGCGATCGAGTCAGGGGATTTAAACAGGAAAAAGAGGAAGCGGAAAAAACAGATGAAGAAGCCGAAGAGAATATGGAAGCACGCTACGATGAATTTATGGATAGTTTCAAGGAAAGCGTGATTGAATACGGCAGAACAGTTAAAAACCTGACTACCAATGAGTTATTGGTATTCAAACTAGACCTCAGCTCCTGCCCGGATTGTGAAATTCCAAGAAAAGTGGAAGTCTCTGTCAAAAAATCTGTCCTGGAAGATTATGATAGCCGTAAAATCAGCCTCGAGCAAGCGGTCGAACAAATCACAGTAAAAACGACCGAAAAACAAGATTAAATTTAAATTTTCGCTGCATAAAATCGCCCGGATGGAATGCTTCCCATCCGGGCTTTTCTTTTTTTTAAAACTGCCGGTTGCTTCTGCCAACTGCCAACTACCACTTATCCCCAGTCAACAGATCGCCCAGGCCGCCCAGCGCACTGCCTTCTTCCTTGCTGCCTTTGCCATAATTTTTGGCGGCAGCCATCACCCGATCCGCCAGGCGATTGAACGGCAGCGATTGAATCCAGACCTTGCCCGGTCCTTCCAGGCGCGCATAAAACAAGCCTTCGCCACCAAAGAACACATTCTTGATGCCCTTGATCATTTCGATATCATAATCCACGTGGCTGGTAAATCCTACGAGACAACCCGTATCCACGCGCAGCACTTCCCCGATGGTGAGTTCTTTTTCTACGATGTGCCCGCCCGCGTGCAGAAATGCCATACCGTCGCCTTCCAGTTTTTGCATGATAAAACCCTCGCCGCCGAAGAAGCCGCGCCCCAGTCGCTTGGAGAATTCAATCCCCACCGAAACGCCCTTTGCTGCGCAGAGGAATGCATCTTTCTGGCATATGATTTTACCTTCGTATAAACTCAGATCAAGCGGCACAATCTTTCCCGGATAAGGCGAAGCGAACGACACCTTCTTTTTTCCCTCGCTCACGTGCGTAAACGCCGTCATAAACAGGCTTTCGCCGGTGAGCAGGCGCTTACCCGCCGACAGTACCTTGCCCCAGATGCCTTTGGATTCATCTTGCTGCGAGCCGTCGCCAAAGATGGTCGCTAGTTCGATGCCAGAGTCCATCATCATAAAGCTGCCGGGCTCGGCAATCACCGTTTCATAAGGATCCAATTCGATTTCGACGAACTGCATTTCTTCGCCGTAGATGTGATAATCAATTTCGTGTGCGGTCATTTGTATAGGTTTTTGGTTTAAAAATGGGCTTTTTGAAATTTGTTGTTAAATTTAATCTACCTGAACCCATTTTGCAACGATAAACTGACTTTATACCATGAAAATGCACTATTTGCTTTGGTTTGTTCTATTTCTCGGAATCATCAGTTGCCAAAAAGCACCTTTAACTCAATTGGAAGAAAACATCCAAGCGGAGTTTGCCAAATCCCCTGGGACTTTTGCGCTGGCTTTCCGCGATCTGTCTGATACTTCCCGAACGCTGCTCATCAACGGCAAAGAAGAATTTCACGCCGCCAGCACCATGAAAACGCCGGTTTTGCTAGAGGTTTACAAGCAAGCCGCCGCAGGCAGATTTCAACTTACCGATTCACTGGTTGTCAAAAACGAATTTAAAAGCATCGTGGACGGTAGCCCTTACAGTCTGGATGCTTCGGATGATTCCGAGCCAAAATTGTACGAACAATTAGGTCAGAAAGTCAGCATTTATGATCTGTGTTATGATATGATTATTCAGAGCAGCAATCTGGCAACCAATATCGTCATCGAACTGGTGGACGCCAAAAACGTGACCCAAACCATGCGCGATCTCGGTGCGATGGACATCCAGGTGCGGCGCGGCGTGGAAGATACCAAAGCTTTTCAGCAAGGTTTGAACAACACGACCACCGCTTACGATCTGATGTTGTTGTTTGAAAAAATGGGCAGAAAGGAACTGGTCAGCTCCGAAGCCTGCGATGCGATGATTGACATCCTTTTGGATCAGAAATTCAATGAGGTCATTCCCGTGCAACTCCCTGAAGATGTGAAAGTTGCCCACAAAACCGGCTGGATCACCAGCGTACGCCACGATTCCGGCATCGTGCTGCTCCCCGACGGGCGCCAATACGTGCTCGTGCTCCTCTCCAAAGGCTGGGAATCCGACGAACTGGCGACCGAGATCATGGCGAATGTGTCAAAAATGGTGTATGATTATTATATTCAGCCGTAGTTGAATTAAAATTTAACCCATTCATGGCAAAGTTTTTTCGTAAAATCAGACAAAGACTGTTGAACGATTTTAAATTCAATCAATACCTGCTGTACGCCATCGGCGAAATTTTACTGGTAGTGTTTGGAATTCTGATCGCTTTTCAGATCGATGCCTGGAACAAGCAAAGAGAACAAAGCAAAGAAGAACAGCGCATACTCCACAACCTGAAAACGGATTTGCTCAACGATATCGCTCAATTGGACATCAATATACAGTCCTCGCTGGACAGGCAGGCCAATACAGATACGCTTTTAACCATACTAGCCGAGCCTCAGGAACACACGGTTGACAAATTTCTGGCGCTGGTGTACCCTTTATTTTACGAAAGCCACTTTGAAGTGAACAGCGGCACTTTCGATGAAAGCTTGGCCTCGGGTACGATTAAATACATCAAAAATGATTCGCTCCGGCAGGAGATCTTTGAATATTACCGGGATGCCAAACTGAGCTACGCCGACAAAAACTCCCTGAAAATGACCTATGAACTGATCCTCCCTCAATTTGCCAAAACCCTTGCCCCGTCTAAGGACTTCGTATCGTTTTTTGCGCAAAAATCCACACTCCTTCCGAGTCTAAACCTCTCCGCTATCGCTCAGGATAAAGAATTTTACACCATGCTTATTCTAAAACTGGGTACCGAAGACGACCAGGTTCGCAACTGGCTCAGGTACAAAAAAACCGCGCAGGTGCTTTTGGAAAAAACCGAAGCGCAATTGCAGAAAAAGTAATACAAGCACCATCTTGGAGCTTATGTTTTAATAGCAAAAGCGCAGCGATTCATTCGATACAAAACAGCGGCGAGTGAAAAGGGATTTTTGTAAATTGGGGGGCGAAAAAGGCGT
>CAZGAU010000106.1:12396-18638 GCA_964523725.1 uncultured Saprospiraceae bacterium | reverse complement strand
CTCGAAGGGGAATTGCATCATGATAAGCTGATGCGTACGCTGTACGCTACGGATGGCTCCATCTACCGGGAATTGCCGCTGGCGGTGGCCTATCCGAAGTCAGCCGAGGATATTCAAAAACTCGTGCGCTTTGCCCGGGAAAACGGCGTATCGCTGATTCCGCGGACGGCGGGCACCTCATTGGCTGGGCAATGCGTGGGGCCAGGCATCGTGGTGGATGTATCGCATCATATGAATAAAATACTGGAAATCAACGAACAAGAGGGTTGGGTGCGGGTACAGCCGGGCGTGATCCGTGATGAATTAAACCAGTTTTTGAAACCCTACGGCTTGTTTTTTGGTCCGAATACTTCCACGGCCAGCCGCGCGATGATCGGCGGCATGGTGGGTAATAATTCCTCGGGCACTACCTCCATCAAGTACGGCGTTACACGGGATCATGTGTTGGAACTAAAAACGATTTTAAGCGATGGTTCGGAAGTTATTTTTAATGCCCTTCCGGTAAATGAATTCCAGAAAAAACTAAATGGAAATGCCTTAGAAAATAAAATTTATCAGCAAATTTATAATGAACTAAATAATCCCCAGGTCCAGGAGGAAATTCGCCGTGAGTATCCCAAAGCCAATATTCATCGACGCAATACAGGCTACGCGGTGGATGAATTAATCAAATCCAATGTTTTTGCCGAGGGCGGCCCAGATTTTAACTTTTGTAAATTACTCGCTGGTTCGGAAGGTACGCTGGCTTTTACCACCGAGATCAAACTCCATGTAGATCCGCTGCCTCCGGCGGAAGAAGCCTTGGTTTGTGCGCATTTCGAGACTTTACAGGAATCGTTGGAAGCCACGCTGATCGCCATGCGGCACGCGCCTTACGCTTGTGAATTGATGGATAAAATTATCCTGGATTGCACCAAAGAAAACATTCAGCAGCAGAAAAATCGCTTTTTTATTGAGGGCGACCCCGGTGCAATTCTAATGATTGAATTTCGTGCTAGTACGCGCGAGGAAGCTACTGCGTTCGCTAATAAAATGATCGCGGATTTGCGAAATGCGGGCTATGGCTATGCTTTCCCGATCGTGTACCCGCCGAATACGAAGCGCGTGTTTGCCTTGCGGGCCGCAGGTTTTGGCGTATTATCCAACATCAAGGGCGATGCGAAACCGCTGGAATTTGTGGAAGACACCGCAGTGGATTTGCCCGATCTGCCGGCTTACATTGCTGAATTTGAACAGATTATGGCAGGTTTCAACCAAGAGGCGGTGTATTACGCGCATGCCGGGGCAGGCGAGTTGCATATTCGTCCGAAAGTGAATTTGAAAACCAGCCAGGGCGTTCAGGAAATGCGCGCTATTGCGGAGGCTTCGACGAGATTGGTCAAAAAATACAAGGGTTCGTTGAGTGGCGAGCACGGCGACGGGCGTGTTCGGGGCGAATTTATTCAATTTATGCTCGGCGAACAAAACTTTCAATTGCTCAAACGCATCAAACAAACCTGGGATCCGCAGGGCATTTTTAATCCAAATAAAATTACCGGCGCACCGCCAATGGATGAGGATTTGCGCTATTTGCAAGACAAAGCGGAACCAAAATTTGACACTGTTTTTGATTTTTCGGCAACAGGCGGTATTTTAAAACTCGCTGAAAAATGCAATGGCTCCGGCGATTGCAGGAAACTGGCGCATGTGAGCGGCGGTACGATGTGCCCAAGTTACATGGCAACCCGCAATGAGAAAGATACGACCCGCGCCCGCGCGAACACGCTCCGCGAATTCCTGACCCGAAGCCAGAACGGCGAGAATCGCTTTGCGCATGAAGAATTATATGAAGTAATGGATCTGTGCCTGAGTTGTAAAGGTTGCACTTCAGAATGCCCGTCGAATGTGGATATGTCCACGATGAAAGCGGAATTTTTACATCAATATTATAAAACCCACGGTGTGCCGATGCGGGCGAAAATGTTTGCCAATATTGCATCGATCAATACTTTAGCGGCCAAAATGCCGGGCATTAGTAATTTCTTCTTGACCAATGGACTGACCAGCAGTATTGCGAAAAGAATACTGGGCGTGGCGCCAAAGCGCTCATTACCAGAGGTTTCTAAAATAACTTTACGCAAGTGGTATCACAAAAATAAAGATCGATTAATAAACGAGCGTACCAAAAACATTGGAAAAGTTTACTTTTTCTGTGATGAATTTACCAATCTTAACGACGCACACATCGGCATCAAAGCTGTGGAATTATTAACCAAATTAGGCTATGATGTAATAATGCCGGAACACGCCGAGAGCGGCCGGGCGCATATTTCCAAAGGCTTACTGCCTGCGGCGCAAGAAATGGCCAAACAAAATGTAAATACTTTTAAAGATTTGGTAAATAAAAATACGCCCTTGATCGGCATCGAACCCTCGGCAATTTTGAGTTTTCGGGATGAATATCCGAAGCTGGTGGACAAGGAAAATCAGGCAGTGGCAAAGGAATTGGGCAAAAACGCTTTGCTGTTTGAAGAATTTATCGCCAGAGAAATCGACAATAAAAACATTACATCCGAGTCATTTACTAAAGATAAAAAGAAAATTTTATTACATGGGCATTGCCACCAGAAAGCCTTGTCCAGCACGGATGTGAGCGCCTGGGCGCTGGGCTTGCCCGAGAATTATGAAGTGGAAGTCATTCCCTCCGGCTGTTGCGGCATGGCGGGCTCCTTCGGCTATGAAAAAGAACATTATGAAGTAAGCATGCAAATCGGGGAGTTGATATTATTTCCAACTATTAAAAATGTAAAAGAAGATGTAATCATTGCCGCACCAGGCACCAGTTGCCGCCACCAGATTCTCGATGGCACAGGGCGAAAGGCACTACATCCGGCGGAAGTGTTGTGGGCGGCACTGCAATAAAATACATCTCTAAATAAACTTTTATTTGTACTTTAGTCCTGTAAATCAGCCGACTATGGACACCTCTACACCCACCGTTGTGCGCAAGCGCATTAATTCCCTTGATATTCTTCGGGGCTTGGTTATCATTTTCATGGCAATTGATCATATCCGCGATATGTTTGCCGTCACGCAAACGCCTGAAGATATGCAGCCGCTCCAAGCGGGTTTTTTCTTCACGCGCTGGATTACCCACTTTTGCGCACCTGTTTTTGTCTACCTCGCCGGAACGGCTGCGTTTCTGTACGGTGAAAAAATAAACGATAAAGCTGCCCTGAGTCGCTTTTTGCTGAGTCGAGGTATTTGGTTGATTATCATCGAAGTGGTTTTAATAAATCAAAGCTGGTCTTTATCCTTACCAATATTCACAGGGTTTCTATTTTTGCAAGTCATTTGGGCAATTGGCTGGGCGATGATCGTTTTGGCGGCATTGATATGGCTGCCACAGTGGGCGATTGTTGTCTTTTCGATTGCATTAATTGCAGGGCATAATTTACTTGATGGCATCAAACCTGAATCATTTGGGCAGTTTGATTGGCTCTGGCAGATTTTGCATGTAGGTAGATATTGGATACCGTTCAATAAAAATGAAACTTTCGGTCTTTTCATTGCATATCCATTGATTCCCTGGGTAGCGGTAATGTCCATCGGTTATGTCTTTGGAAATGTCATGAAATGGGAACAAAAAAGGCGGTTTCGTTTTCTACTCCAGTGGGGTATCGGTTTGACCGTTTTATTTATCGCATTACGCGCTACCAATTGGTATGGCGATCCGCGCCCGTGGTCGGTTCAGGATAACTTTCTAGGCACCGTCATGTCTTTTTTGAATACCGAAAAATATCCACCTTCCTTCTTATTTTTATTGATGACCCTGGGTCCGGCTTTGCTCATATTAATTCCATTTGAAAAAATGCAAGGAAAATTGGCAGATATAATAATTACTTTTGGGCGCGTTCCTTTTTTCTTTTATGTGCTTCATCTACCCATCTTAAGCCTGGCTGCCATAACATGGCATTATATTCGCTACGATCAATATTTTAATTTCTTTATCACAAATCCTCAAAACTATCCCGCTGATTACACACCGCAACTGTGGCTGGTGTATGTAATATGGCTGTTATTCCTGATACCCATGTATTTTTTGTGTAAATGGTATTGGCGGTATAAATCCACACATGATGCTTGGTGGTTGAAGTATTTATAAAATATCATGATCTTACAGATTTCCGAAATCTTCGAGATTTCGGAAATCTATTCACGAAACGTATCTTTGCCCGAAAACCTTGACCAATGACCAACCAAGCACTCATCGAATGCGTACCCAATTTCAGCGAGGGGCGCGATCTTGCGATTATCAAGCAAATCACCGATGCCATTGAATCCGTAGAAGGCGTGCAATTATTAGATGTAGATCCTGGCAAAGCGACCAATCGTACCGTGGTGACCTTTGTCGGTGCGCCAGAAGCGATTGTAGAAGCGGCTTTCCGGGGCATTCAAAAAGCAGTGGAACTGATCGACATGAGCCAGCACGAGGGCGAGCACCCGCGCATGGGCGCTACGGATGTGTGTCCGCTGATACCGATTTCAAATATTTCAATGGAAGAAACGGCAGAGTGGGCGCACAAACTTGCCAAGCGCGTGGGCGAAGAACTAGACATTCCGGTGTATATGTACGAAAATGCTGCCACGAGCCCCAAACGCAAAAACCTGGCGCAAATTCGCTCCGGTGAATACGAGGCTTTGCCGGATAAACTCAAAAAACCAGAATGGAAGCCCGACTACGGCCCGGCGAAATTTAACGCTAAAGCAGGCGCTACGGTTATTGGAGCACGGGATTTTCTCATTGCCTATAATGTGAATTTGAATACGACTTCGGTGCGACGCGCCAACAGCGTGGCTTTTGACGTGCGCGAACAGGGTCGTGTAAAACGTATAAATAACCCAATAACCGGCGAGATTGTACGGGATGACCAAGGCGAACCAGAACGGGAGCCCGGCATGCTGAAAGCTGTGAAAGGCATTGGCTGGTTTATTGAAGAATATGGCATCGCTCAGGTGTCGATGAATTTGACCAACATCAACATAACCCCGATCCATGAGGCATTTGAGGCTTGTTGCAAAAGCGCGGAGAGCCGCGGTATGCGTGTCACCGGTTCGGAACTCGTGGGGATGATCCCTTTGCAAGCCATGCTCGATGCCGGCAAATATTTTTTGCGAAAGCAAGAGCGTTCACTGGGTGTTTCGGAAGAAGAACTGATTAAAATTGCTGTCAAATCAATGGGTTTGGACGAGCTTACGCCTTTCGATCCGGATAAAAAAATTATAGAATATAAACTTCGTGATAAAAGCGATGCGCCACTCATTCATCTGAGTTTAAAGAATTTTGCCAATGAAACTGCTTCTGAGAGTGTGGCGCCGGGTGGCGGATCTACGGCAGCTTATGTGGGCGCGCTAGGCATTTCGTTGGGCACGATGGTTGCCAATCTCTCCTCGCACAAGCGCGGCTGGGACGAGCGCTGGGAATTTTTCTCCGATTGGGCAGAAAAAGGTCAAAGAATCAAGGATGAATTGCTTGGGCTTGTGGATGAAGACACCAAAGCGTTCAATAAAATTCTGGAAGCTTTCCGCATGCCGAAAGGCACCGACGAAGAAAAAGCAGCCCGAAAGCAAGCCATTCAGGCAGCCACAAAATTCGCCATCGAAGTGCCGTTTAAAACTTTACAGCTCGCTTTTGCATCTTTCGAATTGCTGAAAGTGATGGTGCAGGAGGGCAATCCCAATTCTGCTTCGGATGCGGGCGTGGGGGCACTCTGCGCGCGGGCGGCAGTACAAGGGGCTTTGCTCAATGTGCAAACCAATGTCTCCGGTTTAGAGGACAAAGATTTTGCCAACGAGGTGCTGCGAAAAGCAGAAGCCATGGCACAGCAGGCGAATGAACTGGAAATGGAAATCCTGGCGATTGCTCGCTCCAAAATGTAATAAAATATCCCCCAATTCAGGTGATTTGGGATTTCTGGTTATTTTTGAAATTGCTTTTCGAATCTGAAAAGCGCTTTAAATTTTTGTACAACTAAAACCCGATTTTCGATGAAAAAATACTTCATCTCCCTCTTGCTTTTGCTGAGCATTTCGCTTTTACAAGCACAGTCAAGCGATGTTTATTTCGCTTCCAATCCAACTTTAACGCCTGATGCTCAAATAGTTATTTTTAGCTACGAAGGCGATCTCTGGCGGGTGAATGCTGGCGGCGGCACAGCTACGCGCCTCACCGCAATGGAAGGCAACGAAATTTATCCGCGTGT
>CAZGAU010000106.1:0-12296 GCA_964523725.1 uncultured Saprospiraceae bacterium | reverse complement strand
ATTTCAATATAAAAGGTAATATTGAAAATTTTGATGTGTCGCCTGATGGCAAGAAAATGGCTTTTGTCTCGCGCGGAAAATTATTTGCTTCGGATGTAAAAGGGCAGTTTGTACAAATGCTCCCCACTCATGCGCGCGGGCGCGTGCTGGAAGTGAAGTGGTTGGCGGATAATAAATCCTTGATTTACAACATGACCAATGCCAATGGCTATTCTAACTGGTACACCCTTGCCGCTGATGGCTCCGCCGCGGAAAAGCAAATCACGAATGTAAATAAAAACGACCGTGACCTGACGCTCAATCACGACCGCAGCCAAGGCGTGTATATCAGCGGGCGCGATGAAGTACGTTTGGTTGACTTGAAAAACCTGACAACCAAGCTGTTAGTAAAAGATGAAATCTGGGGTTTCCAAAATCCAGCTCCGAGTTTTTCACCCGATGGCGAATATGTGTTGTTTACGGCGCGCCGCAATTTCGAGCAGGATATTTTTGTGCATCATTTGAAAACCAAAAAGACCACAAACCTTACCAATACCGGCGTTACCGAGACCAATCCCTTCTGGTCGCCCGACGGCAGGTGGATTTATTTTGTGACCAATCGGCTGAAACCTGGCTATCCTTATGGTTTGGGCGATGCGCACGTGTATCGCTTGCCATTAGAAAAAGTGGACGATCCGTACAAAAGCGCAAAATACGACGAACTGTTCGTGGCGGATTCTTTGAAAAAGAAGGAAGAAAAGAAAGATTCGGTGAAAATTGTTACGCCGGCAACCATTAATCCTGAGGGTTTAATGCGTTTGCTGGAGCAGGTCAGTCCAGATTTTGGGACGCAATTCTCGGTGTATGTGACTCAAAAAGAAGACAAAACGACTATAATTTTTTCTTCAAATCACGGGGAAGGCCGCGCCAATTGGTGGAAAGTGACCTACGAGCCATTTGAAAGACCCAAAACCGAGAAAATCGAGGACGCCACGACCGGCAGCATCAATATCGTTGAAGTCAAAGACAAGATGTACGCATTGATTGGTGGCAATATTCACACGGTGAATCTGGATGGCAAAAAGGTCGAAAAGATCGACATGGACTACACTTTCCGCAAAAACCTGGCGGATGAGTTCAATCAGATGTTCTACGAAACCTGGGCAAATCTGGAAGAGAACTTTTACAACGAAACTTTCCACGGCACCGACTGGGCAAGTATGAAGCAGCGCTATGCAGCATTTTTGCCACATCTCGACTCGCGTGCGGATTTACGGATGCTCATCAACGATATGCTCGGCGAACTGAATTCTTCGCACCTGGGCTTTAATTCTTCTGGCGAAGAGGAGAATATTTTCTACAAAACTCGTACTGCGGAAACCGGCATTTTGTTTGAAGAAGACAAGCCTTATATGGTGAAATCCATAGTCAACAACAGCGCCGCCGACAAAAAAGACAAGGATATCCGCCCCGGCGATGTGCTCGTGAAAGTGAATGGGGTGGTAGTAAATCCGGCGGTTTCACGTCATTTTTATTTCTCGCAACCCTCTCTGGATGAGGAACTTAATCTAACTTTTAAGCGCGGCGGTTCAGAATACGCTGTGAAAATCCATCCCCAGAGTTATGGTGCTCTGAGTTCATTATTATACGATGAATGGATTGACCACAACCAGCGCATTGTGGATGAAAAAACCAACAAACGCATTGCCTACGCGTATATGCGCAACATGGGCGGCGGCGAGCTTGAAAAATTCCTGATCGATATGAACAGCGAAGCCTACCAGCGCGAGGGTTTGATCCTGGATTTGCGCTTCAATACCGGCGGCAATGTACACGATGATGTGCTGCGTTTCCTGAGTCAGCGCCCGTATTTGCAATGGAAATATCGCGAAGGCGCTTTCACTGTGCAATCGAATTTCACGCCAGCGGCAAATCCAATCGTGCTGCTGGTCAATGAGCAATCTCTGAGCGATGCCGAAATGACAGCGGCAGGCTTCAAACAGCTGGGCTTGGGCAAGATCATTGGCACGGAGACTTATCGATGGATCATTTTCACTTCCGGCAAAGGCTTGGTAGATGGCTCTTTCTATCGCCTACCTTCCTGGGGGTGTTACACTTTGGACGGCAAAAACCTTGAGCGTGAAGGCGTGCAGCCGGATATCATGGTTAAAACGACTTTCAAAGATCGCCTTGAAGGCAAAGATCCGCAGCTCGACCGGGCAATAGCGGAAGTAATGAAGGCGCTGAAATAACTAAAACGTCAAGATGTGTCAGTTTGAAAAAACTGACACATCTTGACAAAAACCTGGAAATGAATGACAGGTTGAGTAATAAGAGAATTTATTTTACTTTACCTAATACCCAACCAATAACGCCTCCTGCAAGCGCCCCTATAGTTGTATTTCCGATAATATCAAGGAGTGACATTTGTAAAGTCATGGCTTTGAAAGTAGCAAACATCCACATATCGAACCAAAACATAAGGAGAAAAACAATCCAGACTGCTGCTTTAATACCACCGCTAAAAGTGCTGATACCTAATTTATAAAGTAGTAAAGAAAGTAGTATCGCCATACTTATGTTTGCCAGTACGATGAATTGTACAGGTGGTTGCGGATATGCACAGGCTTCAAAGGCTTTCATAAATTCTGCCATTGGCACTGCTAATAAAAGCCCAAAAAGAAGTCCGCCTAAAAGAAAGAGTACAACCGTACCAGCCAAGGTTGAAAGAATGAGTTTCTTAACCATAATTAAAATGAATTTCGTTTTGTAATGAGAAAGGAAGTGCCAGATAACCAGCAGATTTGTTAATTGCCAGCTCCAGGCATCGTCACGATAGGCGTCAGTGAATCAAATTCGACAAACCAATCGCCTTTGATTTTATGAACCACTGCCATGCCTCTGGTTTTTCCGCCCACCTGCTGACCTTGGATTTTAATATCTGCATCAGAATCCCAAGTAATAATAGCTACGTCAGATGTAATAAATTGTACAAGGGGATTACCGTAAGTAAATTTTGGCTTCTCATCAACCATTTTCATGAACATTTCCCAGCTTTCGCGTAGTACTTTTTTACCAGAAGTAAGGCTTCCATCCGGTCCGATTTCAGTAGCATTTTCGGTATAAGCCGCCCACATTTTCTCTGTATCACCTGCATTGTAAGCTTCGTAGATATCTTTCCAAAATCCCTTAACAGCTGCTTCATCAGCTTTTGTTTGAGCACTCATCATTGATAAAGTAGCGAAAAGGGTTACCAGGGTGATAGTGAAATTTTTAAGTGTTTTCATTGTAATAAAATTTTAATTTTTAGTGACTGATTTTAGTTAGAATTGATACTACAAATTTATGCCCCTCAATAACCCCGCACATCGGTAGATTTTCGTAAAATGGCTACGTAGAATTGCGTATTTTTAGGTGTATAAAGATGGATTAATATGAAAAAGCTGCTACTTCTGATTAGCCTTGGTTTTTCATGCCTGACAAATGCACAAAACCTGATTGATAGCCTAAAAAAAGTACTGCCCTTGCCAGCGGATGATTCGGTCAAGGTGTTGCAATACATAGACCTGGGCTTGGAGTATTACCGAAGTGATATAGATTCAGCACTATATTTCATAGAGCAAGGATTAGCATTGGCAAAAGAAACGAATAGTAATTATTTACTTGGGGCAGGATATAACTCTATGGGGGTAGCCTATTATTACAAACGTGACTTTGCACAAGCCATGGATTATTACATGAAAGCCTTGCCTTTGGCCAAAGCCAGTAAGGATGCCGATTTTATTGCCAGGGTGCTTGGAAATATTGGTATTTTACAACAAGAGACCGGGCTTGTTCAAGATGCAATTCAAACACAGCTGGAGGTATTAGATATTTACAAACAGCGTAAAGATACCATGGAAATTGGGCGCGCTCACCTGCACCTAGGTGCAATATATTATGCGCTGAATGACCATTCTAAAACGCTGGATTATTTCTTCCAGGCTTTGACTGCTTTCCAACAGGTAAATTCTGTAATGGGCCTGGGTATTATCAACAGCAACATCGGTGAAGTTTATCTCGCCTCCAAAGATTATGAAAATGCAAAAAAATATTGGAATCAAGCACTCGAATACCAATTGATTTCTAATGATAAAGGCGGCGCTGCCATCACGCACATGGGCTTAGGACAAATTTTTTTGCAGCAGCAAAACCCACAAGCTGCAATTAATGAATTTAATCAAGCGATACAATTGGCTCAGGCTAGTGGTGACAATCGCTCCTTGGCAGAATTATACAAAAATCTATCCGAAGCCTATCGGCAAAAAAATGACTTGAGTCAAGCTTACGAATATCTTTCACAGTACGCAGCACTGAGCGATTCGTTGAATAAAATTGCCTACAATGAAAAGTTGGCGGAAATGCAAACGAAGTTTGATACCGAGCGAAAAGAATCGGAAATTGCCCAGCAAAAGCTAGAACTGACTCAAAAAAATGCGCAGATTTTCCGGCAGCGCACCAGTATTTGGAGCTTGATTTTCACGATCCTTACTTTGGGCATATTGGCTTATTTATTTTATAATCGCTATCGACTCAAACAACTACAGATTCTGAATGAAGCAATCATTAGCGAACAAAAGTTGGGGTTGAATGCAGTAATTGAAGCACAGGAAGCCGAGCAACGTAGGGTTGCCAAAGAACTGCACGATGGCATCGCACAAGAATTAGTAGCTATTAAATTAGGGTTTGATCGATTGGCTTTAAAAATAAACAATATCGTACCTGGTGAAGCATCTAGTGTTAAAGAATTATCAAATTTGCTCAATGACACCTGTGTTGAGGTTCGCAATATTTCCCACCTGATGCTACCGCCAACGCTAGAAAAAGAAGGGCTGGTCAGTTCTTTGCAATTGCTATTAGAAAACAGCCTGAAACGCTTGGATGTAATACATGAATTCAATCACTCTAATATAAATGAGAGATTCGATTCTAAGATAGAACTGGCGATTTATCGAATTGCGCAGGAGTTGCTGAACAATATTCTCAAACATGCACAGGCGACCCGAATTGCCGTAGAATTAAAAAAAGCAGATAACAAGCTGGTTTTCAGAGTAGAAGATAATGGACAAGGTTATGATTTTGAAGAAGCGCGGCGCAGGGAAAGCTTGGGTTTATTGAATATTTTGAGTCGAGTAAGCAATCTCGGAGGGACCTTCATGGCAGAACCTAAAGCACAACGGGGCACAGTTTCTTCTGTGCAAATCCCTTTATGAAATCAGTTTATGCTGCATGGCAAAACGCACAAGCGCTGCAACATTGGGCAAATCCAGCTTTTGTAAAATATTATTGCGATGGGTATCAACCGTTCGAGGCGAAATGAATAGCTTTTCACCGATTTCAGTACTGGAAAAACCTTCGGCAACCATCCGAATTATTTCCATTTCCCGCTCGGTAAGTATTGCCAAAGCTGGGTTTTCCTGCGCTTGTGAAAGTAAGAGCATCGTCACTTCACTAGAAAAATAGGTTTGACCCTGCGCTACTTTTTGAATAGCTTCACGCAATTCTTCCGGAGAAGTATTTTTGAACAAAAAACCGTGCGCGCCCTTAGCTACACTTAGCTTGACTATATCCGGCTCATTGCGCATAGTAAGCATAATCACTCTAGTATCAGGGAATTGCGTTTGGATTTTGCCGCAGGTTTCTATACCATCCATAATCGGCATTTCAACATCAAGTAACGCTACATCTGCCAAGGATTTCTGTAGTAAGTCCAATAATTCCAACCCATTCGAAGCGTCTCCTATAATTGCTATTCCCGGAATTTCTTCAAGGAGTGCACGAAAACCTTTTCGTACCAATTGATGGTCATCAGCAATAACAACTTTGATTGTTTGTTCCAAAAGCTATAATGAATTAATGCTTAAAAAATCTAAGTAATACAAAAATAGGAAAGAACCGGTTTAAAACAAGATAGCTCTTGAATCAACGATCCAAGAGCCACCTGAAAATGGAATATTTTATATTAGCAGTTTTTACGCCAACTTCTGCTTGATTTCTACTATTTCAAAGCCTTCGATAATGTCGCCGACTTTGATATCGTTGTAATTTTCGATCGCGATACCGCACTCCATACCAGTTTTCACTTCTTTCACGTCATCTTTAAAACGCTTGAGCGAAGCAATTTTAGCAGCTGCGCCCTCGCGGGTCGGATATACTACGATGCCATCGCGAATGATACGAACGCTGGTGTTTCTGGTAATTTTACCTTCCTGTACATAGCAACCGGCAATGGTACCCACTTTGCTGACTTTGAATACTTCGCGTACTTCCACCTGAGCAATAATCTTTTCCTCTTTCGTCGGCTCCAGCATCCCCTCGATCGCCATCTTGATCTCTTCGATTGCTTCGTAGATGATCGAGTACAACTTGATCTGGACGCCTTCTTTTTCTGCCAGTTTTCGGGAGTTACCCGTAGGGCGCACCTGGAAACCAATGATGATCGCATCAGATGCGGATGCCAGCAGTACGTCGGATTCGGTAATCGCACCCACCGCACGGTGGATAACATTCACTTGAACAGTTTCAATAGACAGCTTGATCAAGGAGTCGGACAAGGCTTCCACGGAACCATCCACATCACCTTTAACGATTAGGTTCAATTCCTTGAAGTTACCCAAGGCCAGGCGGCGACCGATTTCATCCAAACTGATCCGCTTGGTAGCACGGTTGGCTTGTTCGCGGGCAATCTGAGCACGCTTTGACGCAATTTGACGCGCTTCTTGGTCGCTTTCTACTTCCTTGAATCGCTCACCGGCCTGCGGCGCACCATTCAAACCAAGTACAAGCACCGGCGTTGAAGGACCTACGGATTGAACACGCTTGCCCCGTTCGTTGAACATCGCTTTTACCTTACCGGAATACTCACCCGCTACAATTGAATCGCCAATGTCTAGCGAACCATATTGCACCAGCATTTTGGCAACATATCCGCGACCTTTATCCAGGGAAGCTTCCAGCACAGTACCTACCGCCATTCGGTTCGGATTAGCCTGCAATTCCAGGATTTCAGCTTCGAGCAGGATTTTTTCCAAAAGCAAATCGATATTCAAACCTGTCTTAGCCGAAATATCCTGGGATTGGTATTTACCACCCCATTCTTCCACCAGAAGGTTCATACCTGCCAGTTCCTGCTTGATTTTTTCAGGCGCGGCGCCAGCTTTATCAATTTTATTGATCGCAAATACAATTGGCACACTGGCAGCCTGAGCGTGGCTGATTGCTTCCCGGGTTTGAGGCATGATGCTGTCATCAGCAGCGATCACAATCACCGCGATATCGGTAATTTTCGCACCACGAGCACGCATGGCGGTAAACGCTTCGTGTCCCGGCGTATCGAGAAAGGTAATACCCTTGCCATTAACTTCCACCTCGTAGGCACCGATGTGCTGGGTGATACCGCCGGCTTCACCAGAGACCACATTTGCTTCGCGGATATAGTCAAGCAAAGAAGTTTTACCGTGGTCAACGTGTCCCATCACCGTTACGATCGGTGCACGCGGCTCCAGATCTTCCGGATCATCTATGATTTCTTCCTCTTCTTCGGTTTGTTCTTCAACACTGATAAACTCTACTTCGTGTCCAAATTCTTCGGCAATCAGTTCGATAATTTCCGCGTCCAGACGCTGGTTGATCGATACAATTACACCAAGGTTCAAACAAGCAGTGATTACATCCGTGACCGCTACATTCATGAGGCTCGCCAACTCGGAAACAGAGACAAATTCTGTAACCTCGAGTTTTCCGGTTTCTCTTTCCTGCTCAAGTTGTTCCTGGCGTTCACGGATACGTTCGCGGTTATCACGACGCATTTTCTGGCGTTTTTTCTTACCACCACCAGAAATACGGGCCATGGTAGCCTTGATTTTTTCTTCTACCTCTTTTTGAGAGACCTCTTTGCTATCGTCACGTGGGCCTCTGCCATCACTTCTTCCGCGATTATCACCTCCACGGTCGCGTCTTCTGTTATCACCTCCGCCTCCGCTGCGTTTTTCGTCGGTGGTTGTAGTGATCTTTTTACGTTTGCGTCTGCGTTTTTTCTTGGCATCATCTGATTCACTCTGCCCAGCAGGTTTGCTTTTCTGCGATTTATTATCTGATACGGCTTCTGTTTTGGGCTTCTCCTTCTCTTTTTCTTTTTTCTTTTTGGGCTTTTTAAACTTATCGGTATCAATTTTACCCAAAATTTTCAACCCTCTGAGTTCAGGAGCTTCTGCCCGGAATACCTTATCACCATTAGAAACAACTTCTTCTTCAACTTGCGGAGCTTTGGAAGCTTCCTTGGGATCTTCTTTTACGGGCTCTTCTGCCTTAGGCTGCTTTTCTTTTTCTGTGGTTTGTTTCACTTTTTCAGGCTGTGACTCCGGTTGTTTTTCAGGTTTTGTTGGTTCCTCTTGTGTTTTTTTAGCTTCCACCGGCTCTTGTTTCGGCTCCTTTTTAGCTTCTACCTCTTCTTTTTCTTTCTTGGCTTCTACTGGAGTTTCCTGCTTGGGTTCAACCTTTTCCTCTTTAACCGGTGGCTGTTCTGCGGGCTTTTCCTCTTCTTTTTTGATTTCGGGTTTGCCCTTCTTGTCCAGGTCAATTTTACCAAGCACCTTTAGTCTGGAAGCTAGGAAACGCGGTCTTTCCTCGGGAGCTTCCTCTTTTTTACCATCAGAAGGTGGAGTTGAATCCTGCTTGGCAGGTTCCTCTTTGGGAGTAGGAGGCGCTTTTTCAACTTTAGGAGCGGGAGGAGGAGTAGATTCTTTTTTTGCAGTGGGTCGATTACCAATGATCAGCTGATCTGCTTTTTCTTTGATATCCCGATCTTTAGAAAATTCTTTTAGCAGAATCTCGTGCATTTCATCAGTTACCTTCGCCGTGGGTTTATCCTCTAGTTCATATCCATGACTATTTAGATAATCCACAATGGTGGAGGTACCTACATTGAGTTCTTTTGCTATCTTAACTAAACGTAATGTCATTATATGTTTTTAATGCTTTGACAAACGCTCGTTGACAGACAAAAAGCTTATGCATAGTGATGTCCTTTACATATCTTACTATCTTTTTTGGATGAATAAAATCAAAAGGTTCATTATTGAAAGCTTTCGCCTATCAAACAAACTAAAAAAATGGAAAATCTTCGCGTTTCCGGCGCAAAGATAAAAGTAAAAACCATGTGTCGGTAACTCTTTTCGGAAAAAACGATCATGGCGCGCTCTCACCTGAGGGCTGAAACAATCACTTTTTCGAAAGAGTTCCCGACTTTCTCTATTATTCTTCATCGAATTCTGCTTCCAGAATTGCTCGTACATCGCGGATCGTTTCTTCTTCCAAATCAGTGCGGCGCATCAGTTCATCAACGCTCAGTGCCAGTACGCTGCGCGCGGTATCGCAGCCGATAGATTTGAAAGCATTAATTACCCATTCGTCAATTTCATCAGAGAATTCATCGAGTTCAACGTCATCTATTTCAATTTCTTGTGTATTACGGAATACATCTATTTCAAATTCGGTTAACTGGCTCGCCAGCTTGATATTCGTACCTCCCTTGCCAATCGCCAGCGATACCTGATCGGGGTCAAGATATACTGCGGCGCGTCTTACATCCAGGTCCAGATCAATGTTGGTCACTTTTGCCGGAGTCAAGGAACGCTGGATAAAGAGGGTTGGGTTATTGGTATAGTTGACAATGTCAATGTTTTCGTTACGCAATTCGCGGACGATACCATGAATTCTGGAACCTTTCATACCCACGCAGGCGCCCACCGGGTCGATGCGGTCATCGTATGATTCCACCGCCACTTTGGCACGCTCGCCCGGAATGCGGACGATTCTTTTGATGGCAATCAAACCATCCTCGATTTCCGGTACTTCCTGTTCCAGTAATTTCGACAAAAATTCATTATCCGTACGAGATACAATGACCACCGGTGTATTGTTTTTCATTTCCACTTTTCTGATCACGCCGCGTACCATATCGCCCTTGCGGAAAAAGTCGCCTTTGATCATTTCACTCCGCGGCATAATCAATTCATTACCAGTAGCATCGTCGAGCAGTAGGATTTCTTTTTTCATCACTTGGCTCACCTCGCCGGTCACCATATCGCCCACGCGCTCGTTGTATTTGCGATACACTTCGTCTTTTTCGAGTTCCATGATCCTGGAAATGAGCGTTTGGCGAGCCGCCATGATCGCGCGACGCCCAAAGTCTTCCAGAAACAGTTGTTGGTAGCATTCTTCTCCAATCTCATAGTCTTCGTCGATCGACAAAGCTTCAGAAATGGAAATCTGACTACGGTCGTCGGTTACCTCGCCATCGGGTACGATTTCGCGTACACGCCACAGTTCAAGGTCTCCGGTAGTTGTGTTCACAATGACATCGAAATTTTCATCCGAGCCGTATTTTTTACGAATCAGGGTGCGAAATACGTCTTCCAGTACACGCACCATCGTCGGACGGTCTATGTTTTTCCCGGCTTTAAAGTCAGCAAAGCTTTCTACTAAGTTCATACAAAATATTGTTATCTGCTATTTGTTATTTGGTTTGGGTCAGAATATCCGTTTCACCAATAACAAACAACACCTTTTTTAAAAAGAAATTTGGATCAGAGCCTTTTTAATGTCTTCAAACGGAATGATCGTTTGCACCCGTTCTTTTTTCTTCTTTTTGCCTTCCTTTGTTACAACCAGTTCTTCTACGGTGGCCGCAAAATCCGTTACATCCACCAGTTTCCCCTTTTTTACGTTGCCATCCTTGAGTGTCACTTCTACGTCACGACCTATGTTTTTGTGATACTGGCGCGGTAATTTCAGCGGTCGGCCGAGCCCGGGAGAAGAAACTTCCAGGGTGTAATTATCACCAAACATCAGATCTTCATCCAGGAATGACTCCAGATACCGGCTAATCCGCTGGCATTTTTCAAAAGTAACGCCGCTGTCGCTGTCGACAAAGACCTCCAGTTTATTGCTCTTTTCAATATAATTGAGATCGATCAGAAAACAATCGGCAAATTCCGGTTCCTGAAACTTTTCCTCCAATAAATCGGCGATTCTCGCTTCCAAAATCAGTTCAATTACGTGTAAAAAAAAGAGGGAACAAATCGTTCCCTCTGGTCGTTTTCCATCGTTGGTGCAAATATACAATCTTTTACAACGCAAAGCAAGATTTTGTTCAATTCCTTGTTATTCAGATGGTATTTTCTCTGCCAGCACCTGCTGAATCGTGCCGTCCAGCCGTTCAAAAGGCATATACCCTCTGGCGATCAAATAAAGATTTTCAGGCGTGGCCATAATTACACTCGGAAATCCCTGAATGCCCCATTCGGCTACCTGCTGAAACTCGGCAAAAGTGGCATTTTTGAATTTTTCTTCCTGCATTTTATTTACAAATTCCTCTGCATCAATGCCAAACTGAGCGGCGTATCCACCATAAGCTTGCAAATCCTCGGGTTCAATGCCATCATAGTAAATTGCTTTTTGCAGCGTACCGGCAAAAGCTACCGCATTATCCGGCTGGTAGGTTTTAAAGACCGTCAGTGCCACGCTCGGTGGGTAGGAATTAAAGATCGCTTCGCCTTTGTCCAGAATATTGTTTAGGAAACCCTCGCCGAATTCAACACCGGTGTGGTCTTCCACCGTTTTATAGGCTTGTTTGATATATCCGGCTACCTCGCCGATGGGTCCTACGCGCTCGCCCATAATCATGCCGCCCGAGAGGACGGTGAAATTCATTTCATCTTTATATTTTTCGTGAATTTGCTGCATCACAGGACTAAAACCATAACACCAGCCGCACAAGGCATCATAAATGTAAATAATGGTGTAATCTTTCATGTAAAGCTTTTTCAGTTGATGTTATAACAACAACTGAACTTTCAAAAAGATGCCTTTTTTAAAGATCAATCACCATTTCCCGGCTCAGCCTGGCTTTTCCACCTGCGAAAAGTCGTTCAATTTTACCACTTTTATCCAGTTCCAACCGAACCGTGATGATGCTTGGCGAAGGCTGCGGCATCCAATGCCCCTGCTCGATTAAAAAAGTTTCTTTTTTTACATCCATAATATCATATAAATAACAAGCCAGGGGGCCGGCCGCCATGCCGGTAGCCGCTTCCTCCGGGATGCTGTAGCGAGGACCGAACATGCGCGCGCCGGCATCCCTGCCCGGGGTTTCTGTATCCTGTGTAAATATATAAAAACCAATTAAATCGTAAACTTCTGAAATCGTGTAAATTAATTCTGGATCCGGTTGAATTCTTTTAACCGTCGCTTTGTCTTTCAATGGAATAATCATAAAA
>CAZGAU010000105.1:0-18665 GCA_964523725.1 uncultured Saprospiraceae bacterium | reverse complement strand
CGGTCAACTTTTTGACCACAAGTTCCATTTTTTTATTTTCATGCGTTTGCCCTAGTTACTTACCAAACAATGTGTTAATTTATAAATATTCCATTAAATTGTTGAACACCTGTTTTATTCATCCTTTCTACTTATAACATATTTAATATCCACAAAAACTGAAAAACCATGCGATTCTTAATTGCCTTATTGGTAAATGGTTTAGTGCTTTACGGCGCTGCTGCAATTTTCTCGGGCATCGCCGTGGATAGCTACATCGACGCGGTGGTTGTGGCGCTTGTATTGGCTTTGGTCAATTTTTTTATACGCCCCATTCTGGTGTTCCTGACTTTACCCATCACAATCCTGACTTTAGGGTTGTTCCTGCTGATCATTAATGGCGCCATGGTTTTATTTACTGATTGGCTACTGGACGATTTCTGGGTGGATGGCCTATTCTGGGCAATTATTCTGTCATTGATTTTGTCCATCTTCAACCTGGCCATCGGCAGAGAACCCGAGAAAAGCCCTGCTTGACGCCAAAGTTTTTTCAAAACTAAATCCCCACTTGTAATAATAATAATAATAATAATAATAATAGGTAACAGGCAAATCGCTTCGGTTTGTCCTGAAAATCCTTGTGAACATATTCACTAATAAAAAATTAGAAAAATGAAAATTATACAATTTCGTTGGCTGCTTGTTTTGGCGCTTTCAGTGCTGGCAACAGTAGCTATGACCCAGGAATTCTATTCTGACGATCCCGATGTAGTGACCGAGCGAGCAGATGAAGAAGAAACCCGACCAGGTTTTTTATCGCCCATCATTGTAACACCTTTAGAAAAAGGCAACTTCATCATCGGTACGGGAATCGGGTTTTCCACTTCCTCCTCACAAGTAGATGTGGATGGCGGTTCTGCCGATTTTGAGGGCAATGGCGGCCGTTCTACCCAGATCAACCTCAGCCCGAGTATCGGCTACTTTTTTGCCAATAACTTTGCTTTTGGTGTAGGCATGGAATACATCGCTACCCGGAGATCCGTGCCTGAAAACGCAACAGATCCAAGCTCTCCGAAAACGGAGACGATCAATACAGATTTGCTTTTCGGTCCATTCGCCCGGATTTATTTTCCATTATACACTGAAGACAAGGCTTTCTTTTTGAATACTACCCTGGGGTTCGGAAGCTCACGCGATGAATTTGAAACCACTACGGGGGCTCAAACCGTAAATAACAACATACTAACTGTGGGTATTGGCCCCGGCTTTACCATCATGGCAAGCGACGGACTGGCGCTGGAAGCCATTGTTTCCTACAATTTTGCCCGAAGTGAAAGCGATATTCTGCTTGATAACGTAGAACGAACCTCCATTACCAAAACCAACGCCTTCGACTTTTCGGTGGGTATTCGTTACTATTTTGGCGGATTCCAGCCGATCGATGAATAATTGAACATTTAGTTATATCATACTTTCTATAAACAGAATCGGAGTTTATTAATAAATCCTGTAAACAAAATCCAAAAACATGAAGAAAATCCATTTGAATTTACTGCTGATGTGTTTGTTTGCATTAGTCGCATTTACAGCTTGCGAATCAAAATCCGATTCCGAACAAGCCAAGGAAGAAATCGAGGAGGCAGGTGAAGCCATTGGCGATGCTTTCCGAACAGAACAAGAAGAACTACGCCACGACATCGAAGAAGCGCAAGAAGAGATCAATACGCGCCTGGAAGAACTGCGTGCTGACCTGAATAATGCTTCTGACGACGCAAAAACTGAAATTCAGCAACAGATCGACAAACTCGAAGCCAGACAGAACGAACTCGCCGCCGACCTCGAACGCCTGGGAGAGAACATAAGCCAGGGGTGGGAAGAATTCAAGAGCGACGTTCGCCAGAGTCTGGAAGAAATCGAAAAGGAAATAAACCAAGACTCCTAGGGTGTTCCTCCTTACACCCGTTTGGAAGTTGGGAGAATCTTGATTCTCTCGCTTCCTTCTGTTATCTTCGGATAAAAAAGAATTATGGAAACCGTATTAACAGATCTTTGGGATAATATCCAGACCTATTACGACAACCTGATTGCATTACTGCCCCGGCTATTCATTGCGGTAGTTGTTTTTTTTGTCTTACTATTTATTGCCAGTGCCGTGCGCAGATTTACACTTCGCCGACTCACCGAGCGGATGGATGATCCATTGCTGGCTAAATTTCTGGCGAGAACAATCAAAACGACGATCATCATTATTGCCTTTTTGATGGTGCTGCATATTATCGGGCTGAGCGGCGTGGCGGTAGGGATTTTGTCCACAGCGGGTTTGGGGGCTTTTATCATCGGTTTTGCGTTTAAAGATATCGGCGAGAATTTCCTGGCAGGCGTCATGCTGGCTTTCAACCGCCCTTTCAAAATCGGGGATGTGGTAAAACTGGATGGTCTCGAAGGCAAAGTGGTGTCGCTCAATTTGCGCAATACACAGATCAAGACTTTTGACGGGAAAGACGTTTTTATCCCCAATGCCAATATTATCAAGAATCCGGTGATCAATTACACCATAGATGGCTTCCTGCGCTTTGAATTTAAGATAGGACTGGATTATGAAGCCAATTTTTTGGAGGCGATCCGTCTGGTTCAAAGTACTTTGGAAAAAATTCCGGGTGTACTCCAGGATGAAAAAAAGCCTTCGGTGCATATCGCGGAACCGGCAACCAGTACGCTCAATCTGATTATTTATTATTGGATAGACACCTTTGACCCCAAAATAAGTGGTTTACAATTAAAAACAGACGTAATCAACAGGGTGCTAAAAGCACTCGACAGCGCCGGCTATTATTTACCAGCTGATATCATAGAACTGAAAAATTATAATAAAACCCTGTTCAGCACCAATGAGCAATCTAATAACCTGAAGACTACAGCCTCCTGACCAAATGAAACATACGACTACCTCAAAGAATTTAATTCATTTTACTAACCAAAAACATATAATATTATGAGCGCACTAGAAGATCGCATTAAGGGTAACTGGAACCAAATCAAGGGTAAACTGAAAGAAAAGTATGCCCAACTCACCGACGATGATTTGAAATACATAGAAGGTAAAGAAGATCAACTGATCGGACGACTACAGGAACGCTTGGGTAAAACCAAAGCCGAAGTCAAAGACATGATCAATAACATAGGTTCTTAATCCAGCATTTTAAACATTTCGAACTGAATACACCCGGCGCTCGCCGGGTGTTTTTTATTTTTCAAAGTAATAATAATCCGGCCGAAGCAAGGCATACACCACTTCATCGTACAATCGCCCATTCTTGATGATGGCTTTTTTGAAAACCGCTTCCCGCACAAAGTCTGCCTTCTCCAGCACCCGGTGCGACGCCACATTATTGCCTAGCACCTGAGCATACAACCGCACCAGACTGTAGTTGGCAAATACATAATCCGCAAATACCTGGATCACTTCCGACATAATGCCCTTGCTCCAGTGAATCTCCGCCAGCCAATAGCCAATCTCCGCATTGAGGCGGTGCACATCGCCCTGCGCAAAGAAACCAATAGAGCCAACTGCTTCACCGTCTATTTCTATAGCAAAAACATTGATCGGCTTACTGCGCATCGCCATCTTCAGGAATGAACGGCCGTCGGCTTCCGTGTAAGGGTATGGAAATCCGTCGCGCAACTGGTCGGCGATCTTCTTATTATTGGCGTGCCTTACCAGCGCCGGCAGGTCACTTTTGCGCCAGGGACGAAGTAAGAAGCGTTCCGATCGTAGTTCAATCATGCCGGTTTATGCAAATATCCAGAAAAACAAGAAAATGATGCCGAATACCAACATTTGGATGACTTGTGCAATCATGTAGATGACAACTGACTTCCAAATGGCCTCAACCCAGGAAATATCGAAGATCCTTACCATAGCGTACAAAAAATAACCGATGCTCAAAGCCCCGGCGCCTACTCCCAGCCACGGCAACTTGTCCAGAAAAGGCAGGAATAAAAGTTGTGCAATGGTTTGTATTGCAAAAATGTACATGTTAATGATCAAATGCTCAGCATAATTCAATCGTTTTTCCCGAAACATCAGGTAGCTGCCCAGCGCCAATGCCGGTAAACTGCTCATTAATACCAGGTTGAAATACTGTCTGGTTAGTTTTATCAACAGTGTAATCGCCGGGAGCAAATTCTTGGGAATATTGCCTTTGGCCAACTCTTTCTCCAAAGCTCCATCTGCCGGTAAATAACGCAGTGAAATAAACGCAGTGATCGTCGCCACCAGCAAGACCAGGGTGAGCGGCTTGGTGATGCGGCTGCGGTCTTCAAACAGGTATTCCTGAATCATTTTGCCCGGAGCTACAACTAATTGCTTGATGGTATAGCCCAAACCTTTTTCAAGATTCAACTGTGCCAGGGCTTCCGCGCTGATGCTGCGAAGCGTAATGCGTTTGACGGGAATCGTTTCGGGAATTTTCATACCTGCAAATGCTGCTTGCTTGTTCAAATGTAACAAAAAGCCGGAAAACAAAGGCGATACTTCGGCCAGCGCACCGCCTTTCCCGTTAAATTACTTGCTCATGGCGCCGCTGTCCACGTCTTTGATAAACTGGATTACGCCGTTCATAAACACTTCCTGATCGTCCCACATGGCTAGGTGGCTCCCGTTAGGGCAATACAAATAGCGACCGTTTTGCACCAACTGGCTCATCTCTTCCATTTCGGCGGGGTTCATGGTATCGTATTTTGCACCGACGGTCAAGGTGGGTACGCGCAGCTCCGGCAGGCGATCCCACACGCTCCAGCCCTTCAAGATGCCTCCTGGTACAAATTCGCTGGGACCTTGCATGTACACATAGACGTCTCCGTTCACGTGTTTCAAAGCTCGGTTCACCGGGTCGGGCCAATTTTCCACGGGCATGCGGCAAATATGGCGGGTGTAATACTCATTTACCACCATGGCGGCATAATCCGGATTGAAATAATCTTCCTTGTCTTCATATACCTTCAACGAATCCAGCAGCGTGGGACGCAACTGGCTGCGCAGCTGCGCATTGTAGGCTTCATATTTGTCGAAATCCGCGGTCATATTGCAAATAATCAAGCCCTTGAGGTTGTCCTGATATTTCAGGGCGTATTCCATCGCCAGCAAGCCACCCCAGGAGTTACCGAGCAGATAGAAATTATCGGGCGTGAGGCCCAGCTTGGTGCGCACCTGCTCCACTTCTTCTACAAAGCGCTCGATCGTCCAGAGGCTGGTATCACTAGGTTGGTCGGAGTAGTACGAGCCCAGTTGGTCGTATTCATAAAACTCGATATTCGCCTGCGGAAAGAAGCTTTCAAAGCATTCCATGTATTCGTGGGTCATCGCGGGGCCACCGTGCAGAAGCAACACTTTCATGTCGGGATTATTGCCAAAGCGTTTGGTCCAAACCTTGTAGCCACCGTCGATTTCAATCATCTGGATGCCGGCTGCCTGGTAAGGGGTGGGTGTTTCAAAGTCGAGATAATTGCATGTTTCCGCGGAAGTCTGGTCTTCGGTTCCATTTTGCTGCTGACAGGCCATCAATCCCAGAGCCAGGCACAGGATTGGCATTAATTTGGCTAGATACTTCATGCTTGAAGGGTTTTAAGCTTTGAATAATGTTTCGTTTATTAAAGTAGAAGCCAAATTAACAAAGATTGTTGAAAATTATTTCAGCGCCAGCGGGTAAAAACAGGCAGCCTCACCATTTAAATTGACGATTGCGATCTGTAAAAAAAGACCGGAATACGATTATTTGGCTTAACAGGCGCATTTTCCACCAGATTTATAATGGAAATCATCGAATGCAATGTGGCAAGAGGGTATTTCCATGCAAAAATTGCCGAATGTAAAGTTGTAGATGCCGAATGCAACGTAGCAAGAGGGTATTTCCATGCAGAAATTGCCGAATGCAAGGTTGCAGATGCCGATTACAACGCAGAATTCTCCAACTTTCACATTGCAGATGGCAACTTTTACGTTGTAGATGGCATCTTTTACGTTGTAGATGGCATCTTTCACGTTGTAGATGGCATCTTTCACATTGCAGATGGCATCTTTCACATTGTAGATGGCATCTTTTGCTATAAAACTAGCAGATGGCATCTTTTATCGCTGATCTAAAACCTTGTTCTCAAAGAAAAATCCCAGCTATTCCAGCCATCAAAAATGATATGTCTGCCCAAAAGATTGGTGTTTCTCTGTAAAGAAATAAAAGTTCAAAAACTTGCGTAACCAAATGGTTTCTTATATATTTAAGTAACCAACCAGTTACTTAAATTCAGCAGCAGGATGAGAAGAGACGTGTTTCAAGCAATTGCGGACCCCACGCGCCGCGAGATTATCGGGCTATTGGCAAAAGAATCGCGCACACTCAACGGCATAGCCGAGCATTTCGACATTAGTCGCCCGGCTATTTCCAAGCATGTGAAGATACTGAGCGAGTGCGGTCTGATCTCCATCGAGCAAAGAGGCAGAGAACGCTACTGCCAGGCCCGATTGGAGCATCTGAAAGAAGTCGCAGACTGGGTAAATTACTACAGCCGTTTTTGGGACGACAAGTTGAACCAATTAAAAAACTATATCGAAAATCAACCATGAAGCATCCACCCGTTGTAAAAGAAGTGATCATCCATGCGCCTGCGGCCAAAGTCTGGCAGGCTATTACAGACAAAGACGCCATGCGGCAATGGTATTTTGACATTGCGGTCTTTAAACCTGAAGTGGGTTTTGAATTCCAGTTTGAAGGCGGTGACGAAAACAAGTGTTATCTGCACCTGTGCAAAATAACAGAGGTGGTTGAACATAAAAGGCTGGCCTACAGTTGGCGGTACGATGGTTTCCCCGGGGACTCGCTGGTGACTTTTGAGTTGTTTGAAGAAGGTGACCGCACCCGCGTACGGCTCACGCACGAAGGGCTGGAAAGCTTTGCTCCTGGAGGACCGGCTTTTGCAAAAGAGAATTTTGTGGCCGGCTGGAATCAATTGATCGGCACCCTGCTGAAAGAATACGTTGAAAATCAAACTGTAAACAAATAAAAAAACTCTTTCCTATGAAAATTGCATTAACCAGTGTATTTGTGCCCAATCCGAGTGAAGCGCATACCTTTTACACCGAAGTGCTGGGCTTTGTCAGCAAAATGCATATTCCCGAAGCCTATTTGGCAATCGTCGCATCCCCGGAGGAGCCGGACGGAACCAGTTTGCTGCTGGAACCTAATCAAAACCCGATAGCCAAGAACTATCAGGAGGCGCTTTACAAAGCGAATTTGCCGGTTATCACTTTCGGGACAGCAGATATTCAACAAGATTTCGAGCGTTTGAAATCGCGGGGTGTGACTTTCAGAAAGGAACCCACAAAAACCGACTGGGGCATCGAAGCAGTGTTTGAAGATACCTGCGGCAATCTCATTCAGTTGGCGCAAATGTAGAGATTGCTTTGGGGATTGGGAGTGTTGGAATGGTGGAGTGATGGAATGATGAAAACGCAGGATAAAAATTTATTTTCAAATAGCTTGCACTATTCAATAGTTCAACATTCCATCACTCCATGAGGTCAGGGTAAAAGCCAAGCCAACCATCAGAAGAGGGATCCAAGCCAACATTGCTCAAACCCAACCTCCCGTCAAATCGTCCATTGCCCGTGCGCCAGACTGGTGAGGTACCATTCGCCTTTGTAGGGGGTGAATACGAGGATTAAGCTACCCCAGTCCATGCCTGCGTACTTTTCTTCGCTGCCCGGCAGATAGTATTCCACCATTATCGCATCGGGGTAGATATCTCTGTAGTTGTAAATCATATTTCCACCCCCAACGATGTGGTTATAACCGATGGTTTCAGCATTTGCATAGGGCTTGTTGTACACGTATTGCTTGTAATACTCGGAAAAAGGCATGCGGATGGGTTTGCCACTGCCGTCGGCATAACCCCACAGCCGCTCAGTTCCATTGGGCAGCGTGCCTACTTGTTCCGGCGTCAGTACCTGGTGAATAGACGTATCAATATTGGCATAGGGTGAAAAGCGTAAACCCCGTGTGGGATGAATGTATAATTTTAACTTGCCGAAGTTTTGATTGGCGATAGCTTGCACCACCGCATCTGCCTTGGCAGCAACTGCTTTGCGGGCTTCCGTAGAGTCCATTCCTGCGCCGGTGAGCGCTTGAGGTGTAGGTGCAGGCGCTACGACGGTTTCTGGTTGCTGCTCGTTTTTATTTTTGGAAGCCTGACAAGCCGCCAGGGAAATGACAACCAGCAGTAAAAAAGAAAATATTGGTATGGATCGCATGATTGTTGGGTTTTTATAAAAATAAATTTATTCCATCTCACCGGCACGCCGGTTCCATAGATCGGGTGAATTGCTCGGATCGTATTCCATCACGGTGTAACCGGAGGCGTTTTCAGTAGGGAGGATCAACGTATCATAGTCAAACGCAGGATCCTGTCCGGCAATAAAATCAAGGTGAATGGTAAAATTATCCAATGGATGCCATTCATTATCCTTATAGGTGTAAATTTCCACCAAACGGGTAAAGCCAGTATGCCAGTCGCGCACCAGCGATAGTTCATCGCGGCCGTCATTGTTCAGATCGCCTTCGTTTTGCAAAAACATCAATCCTGTGCATTCGCCGTTTACGCCGAGGGCAGATAACTTGTTTTCCAGGTTGATTACAGCGCATTGCCCGATGCTATCGGGATCTGTTTGAGTTAGCAAAAAGCCTTCGCGCAGTGTTTCCAGTTCTCCGTCGCCATCAAAATCACCCTGAATAACCAGCGCATCGGCGGGTGCGGGCAACTCCTGACTGGCGGTATTTTCATCCTTTCGGGTGTCACAACTACAAATCCCCAGGAAAATAAACAGTATCAGAAAAATAAAAATATCATTATTTTGAAAAAACATGATTAAGTACAGTTTATTCTAAAAAAGAATGATGGGTGTATTGTTCAGGAAATGAGTCATTGCACATCTTTCAGCCCTTTAAAAGTTTGTAAATTTTATTTTTAACCGCTAATTAAGTTCGTTTTATAATGTAATTAACACCAGAATAAGCCCCACTTAATTCATAAAATGCAATTTGCCCTCAGGTTCACGGTTTTCATTTTATCATTACAATCTATTCGTAGCCATTTGTGAACCCGACTACGGTAGGTTAACCAAAAAATCAAAGAAAATGGCACAATTAATTTGCGAAGTAGGGTTTCCCCCTAGCGATCTGACCATTACGGGCAGCGTCCATTTTGTAGAACAATTCGGAGGCGCGGCGCCTCAGGGTCAATTACCTTTTAACATCATCCAGGAAGATCAGGACCTGATCGTTCGATTCAACTGTCAGTGTTTTGGCAACCTTGTCGGATTTTTGTATGGACACTGGCACCTGGGTGTGCATTTTGAACGAATTGGACCGGGCGCTGATCCGGCTTCGCTGACCTGGACGGGCACGAACGGCTTGCTGGCGCCGGGTCAGGTTCAGGATATCGTTATTCCGGCCAGTCACATCCCAACGCAATTGCAGGGACAAACCCTTTACCGGATAGTCGCCACCGCCGTTTTTCACCGGGCAGTAGCACCGTTTGGCGCACCGATCGCCGCTTTTGCTGATCTTGGCTTGGTTCAGGAACACGACGCCGGCTAATATTACATTGGCACACTATGCAGCAGCGCATTGGAGGGACCTGCCACAGGTGGGTTCCTCCTTTCTGGTTAGGCTCTCATCTACTCCCTTTTCCAAACCGCTCCATTCGGCTTTGCCTTGAAAAAACCAAAATAAATATGATTAATTCCCGCTTAAAAATGAATATGTCAATGGTTATTTCACGGTTAACTCCCGGTTAATCCCAATAACCACAAGCATTTCAGCCCGAAAAGGCTCAGGCAATAAAATTAAACCTTTCTTCGTATTAAGTAAAGAGGCAATTTCAAGTTCAAATAAAATATTTTATAAGAAGTTGATTGTCAGATTAATTCGATTTTCGACAATCGACTGTAAAACTGTCCGACTACTTAATAATAATGATATTAATTCGGATGATATTTATCCAGTTGTACACCCACAGGGGTATGCATCCCGGTATGAAGCGCATTCACATCGCCGGGTGAAATCACTTCCGGTTTGCTTGTTTCGGTATCCAGCTTTCGCTTATAGTTACATTGTGTACATTGAAATATGATCCATTTACCTTCGCGTTTGCTACTACATTGATGATGCTCGAAACCGTCCGTTTTAAATTCAAATTTGTTTTCCATGATGCATATTTACTATGATATAATGATGTATTATAAATAAAAAAGGAACTTTATTTAACAAAAAGCGTTTTCAACAGAAATCTTTGTTCTACAACTATCTGCCTAAATTTTTCGAAATCTAAATTAAATATTCGGGGCTGGAATTTCGGGAGTCAATTGATTGTCAAACAGATAATATTCATTCCATCCTCTTGCTTCAAAGACAATTCAGTTATTTGGAAAGAATGAATCACACTCACAATAATAATAAAAAAGCACGAAATATTATAAAAAAATCCGGTGTTATTAAGTAAAGCCGGATGAAACTATAACTCCAAAACAACCAAACAATGACTACTCCCCGAATCCTTCTGTTCGCTGAGAGCTCGGGTGGTCTGCAGCTGATTACGCACTTGATCTCCGGTCATTGCGAATTATGCACTTACTCGCTTCGCCATCGGCTCACCAGGGAGGAAGCTTCGCCGCTACCTTCGCTGGTATTGTTTTTGCACAAAAACTCCGCTCAGCAGGCGCTGTCAGATTTTCAGGCTTTGAAAAACCTCCTTCCGGATACGCCCGTCATTTTTTTGGGCGAAAATCCTTCGAAAGAGGATATCATTGAAGCTTTCCGGCTTGGCGCAAAAGACTACCTGATCTTCCCGATCCAGCCCGAAGTATTGCTGCAACTTGTTCAGCCATATCTCAACCAAAGCAAGGGCGGCCTACTGTTTTTCTTTAAAACCCTGCTGTTTCGAATCTTTAAGTTTTTGTTTTTCAAAAAAATACACACAAATAAAAAAAACCAACCAACTCCCTCCGAGCAGCCCGAAATCTCAGTTTCCTGGCAGCATGGCGCCGATATCAAAACGAATCCCGACCTGCGGGTCCATTTTTTTGGAAAATTGACCGTGCAAACTGAAGGTAAAAACCTGAATTTGCTGCCTGGGGAAAAGATGAACGCCCTGCTGGCTTATCTGCTGTTTGCGCACGCCAAACCGGTGCACCGGGAGGTGTTACTCTCCAAATTCTGGGGGTACACCGGTCCCAATGCGGCACGCAATTCGCTCAATGTAGCCATGCACAATCTTCGGCGGCACTTGCAGCAGGTACAGCCCGGAGTTGATTTCCTGCATTATAGTGATGATTGCTATTCGGTCAATCCGGCGTTTGATATCAGGAAAGATACCGAGCAATTCCTGCTCTATTGGCAGAAAGGACGCGCCATGGAGTTGAAATACGGGCTCCCGCAGGCTTACCCTGCCTATCAGAAAGCGGCTTCGCTTTATCAGGGTGATTTTCTGAACAACATTCACTATGAAGAATGGTGCGAGGCAGAACGCCACCGGTTCAAAGAAACCTACCTGCTCATTCTCGACCGGCTCGGCACCTATTATTTACAGGAAAAGGCTTACACTTCCGCGATTCATCTGTTTGAAAAAATACTGGAAAAAGATTCTTGCCTGGAAGATGCGCACCAGAAATTGATCCTGAGTTATTACAAACTCGGGCTCCGCGACAAAGCGATTAAACAATACTTGAAATGCGAGGAAACACTCCGGAAGGAATTGAAAATGGAGCTTTCTCCTTCTACAACCGAGCTTTTGAAAATGATCCGCGGTAGTAATGGGCTTTTTACTACATTTTTTTAATCCCTTAAAAACATTATATATGCGAACTCTTTTAGCAGAATCATTGCAATATTCTAAACATAATCATGATTTTTTAGTTACAGCATTGCATTAGTAAACTAAATAAAATCAAACTGGTTGAAGCGTTTGTTTCGTTACAGAAAAATGACCCATTTACTTGCGCAGCAAGTAGAAGTGATGTACAACGATCAATTCATTTACAAAAAAGTAAATAATAATTTGTCCCGAATTAAATGGATGACGATTATTAAGTTGTATTGGCGTTCTTTATTTACTCTCTGCTAAATAACTGATTCAATATTCCAATAAATCCCCGATCGCCTTCGCTACTTTTTCAATGTTCGGAATCATGGTCTTTTCCAGAGTCTCGTTCAATGGAATCGCCGGCATGTTCTCCGAGCCGATGGTGCGCACCGGCGCGTCGAGGTATTCGAAGCAATGTTCCTGGATGCGGGCAGCCACGCTTTGCGCAAAGGTATTATTCACCGGTTCTTCGGTGACCACGAGGATTCTGCCGTGTTTTTTCGACATTTCATAGATCAACTCCTCATCCAGCGGATAGAGGGTCCGCAAATCGAGCACCGCTACCCTGCCGTCGAATTGTTTAGCAGCGTTGAGCGCCCAATGCACGCCCATACCGTAGGTGACCACGAGCAGGGATTCACCGTTCGCCACCTTTTCCGCATTGGCTTCCAGCGCGATTCTTCCTTTGCCAAACGGAATGACGTAATCTTTGTCCGGCTCGATGGTTCTGGCGGCTTCGGTGCCACGTACTTTGCTCCAGTACAAGCCTTTATGTTCGAAAATCACCACCGGATTCGGGTCATAAAAAGCAGATTTCATCAAGCCTTTCAAATCCGCACCGGTGCTGGGGTAGGCAATTTTGATGCCCCGGATATTTGTCACCACCGACTCCACACTCGAAGAATGATAAGGCCCGCCGCTGCCGTAAGCGCCAATGGGCACGCGCAGGATCATGCTCACCGGGAATTTTCCATTTGATAAATAGCAGGAACGACTGACTTCTGTGAATAATTGATTCAAACCCGGCCAGATGTAATCGGCAAACTGCACTTCCACAATCGGCTTCAAACCGACCGCCGACATGCCCACCGTGCTTCCCACGATAAAAGCTTCCTGAATCGGCGTATTGAACACACGATGATCTCCGAATTTCTGAGCCAAGGTTGCGGCCTCACGGAATACACCGCCGAGCCGACCACCCACGTCTTGTCCGTAAAGCAAGCATTCCGGGTGCTCGCGCATGAGCTCTTCGATGGCAAAAAGCGCGCTGTCCACCATTACGGTGGGTTGCTTATGGGAAGGTGCGCGTTCGCCGCGTTCTTCAGTGATGGGCGTTGGCGCAAAATCGTGGGTAAATAAATCTTCGGGGCGTGGATCTTCAGCGTCTTTAGCTTCCACAAAATCGGCAAGAACGAGCTCGCGGGCTTCTTTCTCTATTTTTGCCAATTCCTTTTCGGAAATACCTTCTTCCAGCAATTGATTTCTAAAAAACGGATAAGGATCGCGCTCCTGGTGCTCTTCCAGATCGTCACGGTACCATTCCTTGCGCACCCCGGAGGTATGGTGATTGAGCAAAGGCACGCGCGCATGCACTAGAAAAGGTCGGCGTTCCTTGCGTACGGTGGCAATAACTTCCTGTAAGGTTTGATAACATTCAAAAAAATCGCTGCCGTCAATGCTTCTTGTTTCCAGCCCTTTAAAGCCCTGGGCGTATTCGGCGGCATTCTGGGCGCGGGTTTCTTCTGCATTCGCGGAAATGTCCCAGCCGTTATCCTGCACCAGATAAATAATAGGTAATTGACGCAAAGCCGCCATTTGAAAGGCTTCCGCCACTTCGCCTTCGGTCACCGAGGCATCGCCCAAAGAGCAGACCACGAGCGGTTTTTCTTTAAAATCGTCCTTCAATTCCGGTATCAATTCCCGATACTGAATGCCCATTGCAATGCCGGTGGTTGGAATAGCCTGCATGCCGGTGGCTGAGGATTGGTGAGGAATTTGGGGTTTATCCGGGTCTTTTAAACTCGGATGCGAATAATAGGTGCGCCCGCCCGAAAAAGGATCATCGCGCTTGGCCATGAGTTGCAACATCAAATCGTAAGGGCGCATGCCGATGCCCAGAAGCATGGCATCATCGCGGTAGTAAGGCGACACCCAGTCCTGCGGAAGCAACTGCATGGCCGTAGCCAGTTGAATCGCTTCGTGGCCGCGGGAGGTAGCATGCACGTACTTGGCAACGAATTTAAAATTTTCTTCATATACTTCCGTCATAACTTTGGCGGTGGCCATGAGCCGGAAGGCCTGGAGCAATGTTTTTTTTGCGATTTGAGTTCTGGTTTTCAACATGTTTGGCTTTATTTAGTATGCGGTATCCGGTATTTAGTACTTGGTTTTTTGTTTATTAATGTCTAATAATCAGACTGTACTTTTAAAGTGCCTGAGTATTAAATACCAGGTGTTCTTCACTAAAAAACTTCGGATAATGCTGTTTCATATTCTCTTTAATAAAGTCCAATGGTACATCAGCAAAGGAACCATAATCTTCGAGGTATTCCATAAACTGACCACCCGCTTTATCAAACTCCTGGAAAATAGAGTCGTTCTGTCCGTCAAATTCCAGGGGCGCCACGCCCAGCTTGTCGCAAAGTTCCTGATTAAAGGCAGGCGTTGCTTTTACCCACTGGCCATTGATCAAAATTTCAACATAACCGTGCGGCGTGAGTTCATCAATTCCAAAAAATTCGATCATTCGCTCGGCGGCAATGTGGTTGCGCACTTTGGCCAAACGCAGCCGCGCCGGAACGCCTACCGCCCGCAGCAAGGCAATCATGAGTACGGCTTTATCCAGGCAATGGCCGTCTTCCTTGTGCAACACGACCGATGCCCGCATGTCTTCCGGCTTAAAGCTGATATTGTAAGGATTATATTTCCAGCCATCCCGGACGGCGTAATAAATCCGCACCGCTTTTTGAATATCGGCACGCGATCCTTGCGTAACGCGCTCGGCAAAAGATTGAATCTGCGGATCATCCGCGTCCAGAAGGTTGGTTGGCTTTAAAAATTCTTGCATGTTTTTATTGGTGTAACGGTTTACGGTGAATCGGTCTCTTGGTCACCCGGTCTCTTCGCCTCAAAGTCACTTTATTTCCGGGGATTCCGGCAGCTTTTTCAGCAGCGCCACATAGCGTTCTTCGTTGTAAGGTTCATTCGATTCCATCACCTGAAACATTTCACTAGCCACGCACTGTGCGATCAATTTTTTAGCCTCTTGCTCAGTGTACCCCAGCCCTTTTAACCTTTCCAGGGTTTGCCGGGTTTCGATTGGTTTATTTGCTTTCAACTGGTTTTCAACGGTTTTCAAAAACTGTTGAATGATCGCATCAAATTTTGCCATTATGCTTTATTTTTAAATGCTGCAATCGCTTTTTTTGTAAAATCCGACATAACAAGTTGACCACTCATGGCTGCCCGTTCGGACAGCAGGGTTTCCCAATGTTCTGTTCCCTTCCAGAAAACATTTTTTAGATACCGCATCGCATCTGGATTGGAAGCTACCAATTTTTCAGACAAGTGTACTATGTAAGCGTCCATTTGCTCGATGGTTGGAAATACCTCATTAAACAAGCCCTTTTCCTTTGCCCACTCGGCAGTCTGCCACTCGGTCGCGTTGATTGCCAGCTGGGTGAATGCCGAGGTTCCAACCTTGCGCTCTACCGCCGGCCCTACTACAAAAGGACCAATGCCCACCGCCAGTTCGCTCAGCTTCACCGAGGCGTACTTGGTCGCCATGCAATAATCTGTAGCAGCTGCCAAGCCGACGCCACCGCCTACTGCTTTACCCTGAATACGTCCGATGATGAATTTCGGGCACTTGCGCATCGCGTTGATCACATTGGCAAAACCCATGAAAAACCGGGTTCCATTTTCCAAATCTTCGATTGCCGCAAGTTCATCAAAACTTGCGCCTGCACAAAAGGTACGGTCGCCCGCACTTTTGAGAACAATCAGCTTCACAGAATCGTTTTCGCCGGCATCAGAGATCGCATTAGCGAGTTTGGCAAGTAATTGTCCGGGCATGGAGTTGTGCGCCGGATGCTGGAATTCAATGGTAGCAATACCGTTTTCCAGCGTGGTATCGACGGAGCCTAGTTTGGTGAAGTCTTGCATAATATTGCTTGGAATATTGGAATATTGGAATGCTGCAAAACAGAAAGCTCAATATTCCATTATTCCTGTTTTCCAACACTCCAAAAAAAACGAATGTTCGTTCGCAAATTTAGCAATTCAGCGAGTGAAAACCAAGACGTTTGAATTAATCCTGCAAGCTCCGGAGATTAGGCTACATTATTATGACAATCATTTCATTTACAAAAAATTATACGCCACATCATGGTTTTACCGGATACTGCCCGGAGGCTTCGCCCACGCAGCGTATGGCTTCCTGAATGGCGGCTTGCTGCTCGGGCAGGATTTCGAGCGTTTTTTTAAAGCCTTTATACTCCACGCGGATTTTTTCGATTTTCAGATAGGTAAGTACATAAAACATATCGAGCGGCACCACGCAAGTGTGTTGGTAGATGCGCATATTCGTATTTTTGTCAAATTCGCCTTTATCAGGGACATTGTACAACCCGACCACCCGTTCATTCGATAACAACAGCCATACTTTGAAGCCTTCGTCAATGGAGCGGTAGGTATGCTCCGCCAGGGCTAGCGTCATAAAAAAAGTATTGATAGTATCATTTTCCGCATAGGTAAAAAGGACTTTGCCCTCCTCAATCATCTTCAGATTGCCATCGGGCAAGGTAAACTGACTGGGAATTTTGTACCCGACATCTATAGGTTTGGCAGCAATCAGCCGCGTACTGTCAAAAGGATCCACTTCATCTACCGCAAGATCACACTGGGCGGACAACACATTGATAAAGAGGCAATAAGTTAAGGCAATAACAAGCAGCTTTCTCATATGTGACTGAATTATTCGTGCAAAAATAGTGAAAATGTGGAAATATCGTGCTTTACAAGCCCAACACCCATCTTATAACGGATCAGCGCCCCATTCGCCACATTTTTTGGACAAAAAAGACCCGCCGGGTTGCCGACAGGTCTTTAACGCTGAAACTTTAATCCGTCTTATTTTTTGATGGAAAATTCGTAATAATCCTGATTATCGTTCTGGGTTACTACAATTTTCGTCACTTTAATGATGTAATAATTGCTGGCTCTTTTTACCAGAAAAATATCGCCCTCCTTCACCGGATTGCTGATCGGCTCTGTGCCATCCGAAAGGGTAAACTCTTTTCCGGTTTCGTATGCTGCCTGAATTTCCTCTTTGAACTTGATATTTGCGTAGCTAAAGTTTTCAGGCAGGTTATCACCGGGGTAACGGATAGAAGCCCCATTTGATTGCACAGCAGAAATCTGTTGCTTCCAGGTTTGTGAAGTTGTAGAAACATTACCTTCGTCATTAATTTCGGCTCTTTTGTAAGAAGTATCAATGGCAGGATTGCCCGTATTAGACATTACACTGCCTACGCTTTCGCCGGTATCCAGATCCAAACCGCCTTGTCCGGCAGGTCCTGATTGATTTTTGAGCAATTTACCTGTTAATTCCATAACCGGAGTACCTGGCTCTTCGGAGGTGGTGATGGTGACAAAAACATCATCGGTCAGGTTATCATCGGAAGTGACCTCAAAGGTATAGCGCTTGGTCACTTGAAAACCTTCATGTGCTGTAACGGTGATTTCATAAGTAGCACCGGTCTTACTTGTACCAGTGATCAAGAATGGATTATTGGCTGTAATATTGCCGCCATTGATTTTAAAGCGGGCAGGCGCGAGGTTGACACCATCTTCCAGAATTTTCACCGACCTCAGCTCATCACTGCCGGTTTGCAGGCGCAGTTTCACTTTAAATTCTTTGCCGGGATCAATGGTAGCGGTATCGCTCACAAAACCACTTTCTACCACCAGACTCGCTACAGGAGCCAGAGGCGTGCCGCCAGTTCCCAGGGGATCATCTTCAGCACAGCTAGTAAGAATTACATTGCATAAAATTGTCAAACCCAGAAGTTGGAACAAAAACTTTTTCATAATTGGTTAACGGTTTTAGATTAATAAATGGTAGTTATTTTTAATAAAATGAGATTTACAATGTGAATGGGTTTCACAT
The DNA here is from genome assembly GCA_964523725.1 of uncultured Saprospiraceae bacterium. Classification (GTDB taxonomy): domain Bacteria; phylum Bacteroidota; class Bacteroidia; order Chitinophagales; family Saprospiraceae; genus JADJNW01. Next base: position 607 of record CAZGAU010000105.1, on the reverse strand, counting down.
TGTAAATTTCCATACTGAGGCTCTGCTTCTTAGACGTGTTTATTTTGTCTGGGTAACGCTGGATGAGAATATTTTTTCCAGAGATTGATGCGCAAAAATAAGGAAAACCTATTTGAATTCAGGCTTTCCAGAAAAAACTTTATAAAAATATTAATATAATGTTCCGGCGCTCCGGAAGTCTTTTCCATTCAAGTTGTCAGGAAATTCTATCTTTACAATGACCTAAGCAAACCTAACATACCATGTTCAAAAAGTTACTACGTGTCATTTTGTTCATCCTCCTGGGCATTATGCTGTTCTTCGGTGCAGTTTTGCTTTTTCCGAAAGTGAGCCCCCAACAGGAACTTGTACCTCCCAAAATCATGCCAGTTCGGCAACTGGATTCACTTTACTGGGCAATGCAAATGGATGTATTGAAAAAAGAGTTCGGCAACCACAAAACGCTGCTGCCTGGTTATGAACTGCAAACGCTGCTGGCTCTGCGTTATTTCCCGGAGTTGAAGAACGTGCGAATCAATTTTTTATATAAAAAAGCTTTCATTCCGCTTTCCTCGCGCCCGAATCTGTTTACTATGTTTGGCGCCCAAAAAAACTGGGAGTTTCGGGT
>CAZGAU010000104.1:0-18850 GCA_964523725.1 uncultured Saprospiraceae bacterium | reverse complement strand
CCCTCCTCGATGCCATCCAGGCGCTTAACACCACCGAGGGTTACACGACGATCAGAGTAAATGTAGATGTGGATCCGTATTAGGGAGATGCCGGATGCCAGACGGAAAAGCTTATTATTGACAAATTGACCGATTATGCTTAATTTTACTTAAAATCTATCAAAATGACTGCTATTCCGCGTGCATATGAAGAAATAATTAATTTCATAGCTTCGGGTACTTCCCCGGAGGAGGTTGCCAATTTTCAGGCTTCGGCAACAACGCGTGATCGGGTTGCGGAATTGATCCATAAAGAGAAAACCGCTTCTTTAACTGAGGCTGAGCAAGAAGAATTGCAATATTACACCGTTTTGGAACATCTGATGCGGCTCGCCAAAGCCCGCGCCAAACAAATGCTGAAATAGTGAGTCGTTATATCAGCGAAACCATAAGAAAACAGGTTGTTGAACGTGCCCATCATTGCTGTGAGTATTGCCTCATTCCTGAAAGCGAAACGTATCTGGGCTGTGAAGTAGATCATATTATTAGCCTCAAACATGGCGGTGCTACTAAATTGGCTAACCTTGCATTTGCTTGTTTTTACTGCAACCGGAATAAAGGCAGCGACATAGGGTCAGTCTTAATGCCTGATAGGAATTTCGTTCGCTTTTTCGATCCAAGAATAGACCAATGGCAAGCACATTTCCAATTGTCTGAAGCTCAAATCATTCCAATAACAGAAATTGGAAAAGTAACAGCGACCATTTTAGAATTCAACCACCCTGACCGAATCATGGAGCGACTGTTATTAATAGAAGACGGTTGCTATCCGCCCAGGCATATTTTTGAAACCTGATACCAGCCAGGCGCTCAACACTGACGAGGGCTACACGAAGATACGGTGGATGTGGATCCGTATTAGTTTTTTTCTAATTATTGAGATCAAAGTACTATTTAGAGCCACAATTTTTTTTATACAAATAATTTAAAAGACTGACAAACACAAGTTTAAGAATATTTTCTATATTTGAAGTGCTTTTTACTCTAAATATTATATGGCATGAGCGGTAAAGCCCCAAACCTTATATGGTCATTTATTATCAATGCTATCTTGGCACTTTTTCTAATCGCCGGTGGCATCGTTCTTTTTGGAAATAAATACATTTTCCATAACTTATTCAAGGAAGAAAAATTAAAGATGACCCCTGAGGAATCAAATATTACTTTTGGTTCTGATTTAGCAGGAGGCGTATCCGCGATATACGAACCTGATTTACCTGAAAACTTTACAATTGAAGAAAAAAAAGAAAAACTAGAACGGACAGTAGAAATTATACAAAATAGATTATTTCGTTATGGTGACCTAGAAACCGATGTTCGTATCGCAGATGATAATAACATACACATTTTGATACCCGGTTTACAAAACCCCCAAAGAATTATTGATGTGCTTGATGAAACTGGAACATTAGAAATATATCTTCTAAGCTATAGTGATGACGAAACAATTAGCAAAAGGATAGCAGGACTAAACGCCAACTCTCCAGACGGATTACCAGATAGTATTGATCTTGTTTCAGCTTTATTTACTGAAAAGGATTTCAAGTTATTAATTGCGAATACGGATGATATTAGTAATGTAAGGCCAATAATTAGTTTGAATGGAGAAAGTTCAGTTGGATTTGATGTTATTTCTGAGAAAGCCCAAGTTTTAATGAATCAAATAATGACTCAATTTGCAGGTGATAGAGTAGCATTTGTTTTTTCTGGTAAAATAAAGAGTGTTGTAAAACTTCAAAAAAGTGAAGGTAATGGATTAATTGGAACAGGATATGAAATAACTGCTCCAGGAGGATATACGCAAGAAGAAATAGAAGAATATATGATACTTCTAGATAACCGTCCTTTACCAATTAATCTAACTCTAGTGCGAAGCGACTATGTCTACCCAATTTTTGGACAACAAGCTAAAGAAAAATTAGGGCTTTTTATTGCTGTTATATTAGTATTAATAGCAATTTTAATGGGCTATTTTTATGGAGGTGGAGCTGCAATTATGGGAATTATTTTAATATTTATCACTATCACCTTACAATTAGCCGTTTATGCTATTACAAATTTGGTAATTACATTACCAGGATTAGCAGGTTTACTTCTTGTAACAGGAATGACAATAGACGCTGTTATTCTCATTTTTGAAAAAATAAAAGAAAGGGTATATGGTGAGTATGGAGAAGCAAGTCTCAAAGCTAGCAACTATCCCGAAGAAGGATATTTTTCAAAACTAAGAAGTGAAATATTTACTTCAGATACAAAAAGTGGGGGATCAGTTTTATTTAATACTATTAAAGTTATTCGGATTACAAATGTGATAGGAGCACTTGCAATACTGTGGTATACCAATGGAGAAGGTCCTGTGGCTAGTTTTGGTTGGGCTTTATTGGTGGGAAGTGGACTTGCCTTATTTATTTGCAGTAAACACGTTTTACTTGCAGTTTACGATCTTTCGTGTGGGATTTTTTTATCAGGAAAAAAATACTACAATTTAGGGTTTGGACAAAAATTTTTTACAGAGGATAGCAAAGAGGGAAGGTGGTACAAATGGGTGTTAGATCGAAAAAAAATTGCATTTAGATCTATTTTGTTATGCTGGTTAACTTCAATTTTATTAATAAGTTTCAAAGGTTTTAATTATGGAATTGATTTTACAGGAGGACGGAGCATAATATTTTCTTCCGATTCCTCACTTTTTTTTGATCAGATTGATGAATTAGCTAATTCTGAATTAAGGAGATCATACATCCTCAATAAATTAAGGTCAAATGAAGGGAACCTTTTTTCCCTGAGATTAAATACAAAAATATCCGACTCTATGTTATCTGATTTTTTCAATAAACTAGGGCAAATCTCCGAAATTGACATCATTTCAAGTTCATCTATTGGAGCAAAGTTACCTGAAGACGAAATATGGCAGGCATTCAAAGTTGCACTTGTGTTATTATTTGTGATTTGGATTACCAGTTGGGGATTTTTCGCGTATCATGGACTTGGGATTTTAAATACCTCGATTAATGAATATTACGTTTCTATTCCAGTTTTTTATAGTGTATTAGCTGTGTTGTTAGATGTTTCGCTCCTAGGAGGTATTTTAATTGTGTTCGGTTTAGAACTTTCAGCAAGTATTTTAGGTGTAATATTTTTATTAGTTGGATATTCAATAAATGATTCTTTAGTCTTCATTGTAGAAATGAGAAGTAAACAAAAATTTTATTTCCAAGCAGAAACTAGTACAGCAGATAAAAAACTTGAAACTGCTAAAGAATATGTAAATAGCATATTAATGAGAGTAATTTCTAGAGTTTTTCTGACATCTTTTTCAACTATCTTAGTTCTATTTCCATTATTCATTATGGGAAACAATACAATTAGAGATTATAGCTTAGTTATTATCATAGGCATTATATTAGGCACAATATCATCACTATTTTTTATCAGTCAACTATTAGAAAAATATTTAGAAAAAAAGCCACGGGAGAAAAAGCAAATTAACTTTTTGAAATAACGAGTAAACTAATTGCAACAAGGAATAAATAAAAAAATATTTACATAAAACAGATGGATGATTAAAAATCAAAAAATAGAAAGATTAAGAGAAAAAATCAAGTCAAATCAGCTTGATGAGGCTATTGCCTCATTAATGGAAGTTATAAAACAGGACTCTTCTAATTATTTTTTTTTAGACAAAATAATAGAAATTCAAAATCGAATAGAAAATACAAATCGACAAATTCGTTTAAATCTTATTACAGATAAAACAAGTTTGATTGAGCAAAGTAAAATAGCTTTAGAACTACTAAAGTTAACTGATGAATTAATTTCTAAGTCCCAACAAAAAATAATTAGTACAGAAGTCGACCAATTACAAGAAAAAATATCACGATTGTTTGATCAGTTAGAGTTATTTGAGCTGATTAAAGTACTTGAGGATAGCCATGACGAACGTATTATCTCAAAAGGATCCGATTTTTTTGATGAAGATAAAATATTGAAGATTAGAAGAGAAATAAAGAAATGTCAAGAAGAACTCTTAAAAAATGATTCTAAAAATCAGAATCTATATAAAAAATTACTATCAAAAAAGAAAAATAATCATGACCTTAATAAAGAGGATGCTCAAAAATTAATCACATTAGATATTGAAAATTATGAGGTTACAAGAGATTTAGCCCTGATCTATCAAAATGAAAGAAAGTACAATGATGCTCTTCGGTTGTTTAATCGAATATTGGATAATGACCACGCTAATTTACAAGCCCTAATAGACAAAGCGGAACTTTTTAAACTTCAACAAGATTATAATGCTGCAATCGATATATTAACTGCTGCTCAATCTTTGGCTCCAAAAAATAATACTGATTTACTGTTTAAACTTGCTCAGATACGTCAAGAAAACAATCAATTAAGTGATGCAGAAAAAATCTATCATGAAATATTAGAAATTAATAAGCAAAATATTGAAGCCATATTTGCATTAGCAAAACTTTTCTTCAAAAGGAGTGAACCAGATAAGGCGATTAATTACTTTCAAAGGGCTCTGAAGATAAATCCAAATTCTTTAGAAGCACTTTCGCAACTTGGCTTTCTGTATTTTGGACAGTCTGACTTTCTTATATCAAAGGAATATTTTGAAAAGTATCTCAAAATAAATAAAAGCGATAAAAGAGTACTTTTAACTTTAGCACGCATATGCCAAAAATTAGAAGAATACCCTACAAGCTATAATAATTATCAAATATATTTGAAAACTTATCCAAAAGATAAAGTTGCTATTTCCGAACTAGGTAAATTGTATCACGTTCAAAAAAATCATTCAGGTGGAATTGACTTTTTTCATAATCTATTAAACGTAAACTTCAATTCAAAGGAAGATTTCCAAGAATATATTTTTATAAGAATTGAACTAGCTAGATTGTATTTACAAAAACCGGAACCAGAACCAGAAAAAGCTATTTTGCTCCTTCGTGATGTGGATTTCTATAATTCTAAATATCCTGAGATATATAATAATCCCGAATATTTTAAGTATGATAAATTTTTAGCAAAAGCATATCTTGCATCTAGAGAAAAAAGCATTGAAAAGTATGAAAATGCACATGATTGTATTGATAGAGCATTGAAAAAAAATCCTGAAGATGCTGAGTGTTGGCAGATTAAAGGTAAAATTTATATAGAACAACCAGCCCCTGATTACGACAGTGCACTAGATGTATTTAAAAAAGCTGAAGAACTCGAAAACATTGTGGAATTTCAATACAACCTAAAAAACCCTGCGAAACTAACCTCAATAAGTCTTACTGGGCTCAATTTTTTTTCAGATTCTATTTGGTATTGCGAAAATATAAATATCTTATTAGGTCGAAATGGTTATGGAAAAAGCCATTTACTTAGATTATTGCTGTCTTTGCTTCAGAAAGATCATAAAATTTCTTTAAATTATTTCAGCAACAGTCGGGAAAAAGCAAATGCCTGTATTAGGCTTAGTAGAGTTAAAAAGGATAGCACATATGAAGAAATTATCCGAGAGAGTACTAAATATGAAGGAATTGGGAAATTGCCTATTCTTGCAATTCCTGATGTTCGCTATCTTGATAAATCCAGAAATGCCATTTCTTCTTTTGAAGAAGATGGAAAAGCTCTCGCTGAAAACGGCGCTTATCATTTTTTATATGAAAAACCTTATGAAGGGCTTATTGAAAATTTCTTTTATAAAATTTGTATCACCTATTTAGAACGAAGACCAGAGTTTGATAGTGATAGTGAATTATTTAATACATTACCTATTTTTAAATTATTACAAGAAATTTTTGAGGAATTAACAGGCTCTCAATTGCTATTCAATTCCATTACCCGAATCGGGGAGACTCGCTTCAAAATAGATGTACTTACAGAGGGAAACCCTCAAATTCCTTTGCCAATACAAAAAACTTCACAAGGTACGCTATCTATATTAGCAATTTTTGGACTAATATACTCTTTTCTTCAATCAATCTATTTGGAAGTTGTGGAAGAAAAAATAGAAAAACAATTTGGGATAGTATTTATAGATGAAATTGACGCCCATTTACATCCAGCATGGCAAAGAAAAGTAATACCCTTAATTCAAAAAAAATTTCCAAATGTGCAATTTTTTATCACTGCACATAGTCCTTTAATTGTTGCTGGTTGTAAAGAGAAAGAAGTTGCTGTTCTTAGAAAAGATGAAACCAAATTCAGAATCGAACAAATACCTAATGACTTCATTGGATGGGAAACTGAAAACATTTTTGATGCTGTATTTGAAATTGAAGATGGAAAAGATCAAACTTATCTTGATTATGGGTTGCATGTACCACGGGAGAATGATATTAGGGATAAAATAGATGAATTGGAAAAAAAGGAATATTTGAGTGAACAAGAGGAAATTAAGTTGGATGAATTAATTAAAGAAGAAAAATATATACGCCGTTATAAATTTATGAGTGAAAAAAAGAAGTTAAATGAAGATCTAGAAGAAACTAATCAAGAACTTATTCTAAAAATTCTATCCCTAGAAGAAAGAATTACAAAAATTGAAAAAAATTCAGGAAATGGTTAAAGAAAAGAATCAAATTTTAGCTTTTTTTGCCAATCCTCATCATACATATGAACGGGTAGAAAAGGACATAAAGATATTTGAAGATACATTCGGAAAATTAGATTCAAATAGTTTTTCTCTTGAATTTAAAAGGTATTATAATATAATTAAAAATTACCGTCGAAAAATTGATGAAATTTACTTATTAGAAGAGAAAAAGCAAGTCATTAACACCTTAAGATTCATACGTTCGCAATTATTTTCTGTGTCTAAAAGAGAAACAATTGAAGATTTTCAATTTTTAGTAAAAAAATTATTGTATCCTGGATGGACGACTCCATTAAAACAACATCTTGATTCTTTATATATATTTTTACTAAATTGGAAAGACTTTTTCTTTTCTTATTCAAGAAATAAGAATGAAAGGATATTACAATACCCCGAAGCTATAAACGAGCGTTTTAGAAAATTTATAAGAAGGGAATTAGGTTTAGGGAAAGATATGAGGGAAAAATCCGACTGGAAAACAGAGAATTTAATGGCTAAGGCTATTTTAAATGTGCTTAAAGAAGCAAATTTAGATCCGTTTTTCGACAACTATAGTATTAATGCTGGCCAAAATATTGAATCTGAAATTCAAAAATGGTCAACTAATACTTTTAGTCTCATTCAATTAATAAATATCTCAATGTTTCATAAAACCATCGACCCCAAGGATAATTGGTGTTTTTTAGAATTTATTCATTTTTATGATGCGAATAAAAAATTAATTTCTTCTAAAAATCTTGATATAGAAACTTTAGAAAGTAGAATTTTTTTCTTGTTGCTTGGACGGGATTTTGACGAGGTTTTTCCTTTTGCAGGTTTCAATGATGAATATGACAATTGGGTTGAAGAAATTAAGAATAAAAAGTTTTACTTCATCGACCCTGAAGCAAGTTATAAAGAGAACAGAAACCAGATAAAGGAGTTAGCTAAAACAATAATTAATATTAAAACCAGATTGATCGAGCAAATAAAATAAGATTAGTCTTAATAGCCTCAGACCACGCCCCCTACTCCTCCCCAAAAAACGCCTCCATTTTTTCCTCTATTTTTTCGAGGCGCCCCTTGTCATCTCTTTTCTTGAGCCAGCGTTTGAATCTTCTGAAGATGGGAATCCGGTGGGTGAGCAAAAAAGCGCCAATAAACAGAAAAAGGTAGCCGACGGGGATCACGGGAATCAGCGCGAAAACTACGCCCAATACGAGCGCAATGGAACCGTAAACCGTGCGGGAATACTTGAATTTGAATAGCTTCATATGGTTTCGTATCTATTGCTACAACTCAAATATTCCCATACAGTTCATTTTAGTTTGGTATCACTTTTGCCGGAAACTGTCGCCGATGAATGACAAGGCATCCACGATGCCGGTGCGCCAGTAGGTCCAGGTGTGCGCGCCTTCGCGTACGCGGAATTCATGCGGCACGCCCTTGCGGGTAAGCGCGATATTGAGCAGGCAATTGCCGATAATCAGGAAATCATCGTCGCCGCAGTCGATCCAGTAGCGCACTTTGCTAAGCTCTTCCTTGGATTTGTTTTGAATGATCTTGAGCGGGGAATTATCGTACCAGGCAGCGGTAAGGCGGTCTTCGCCGCTCAGGTCGCCGCCGAATAATTGTGCAAAAATACGATCCCAGGTGCCTTTGTCCATATTCACCATCGACTCATCATCACTCACTGCCGCGCTCAATGGGGCACAAGCCGCGAATAAATCCGGGTATTTCAAGGCGTAAATCAAAGTGCCGTAGCCGCCCATCGACAAGCCGGCTACGCCACGATAACGCTTTTGGGCTTTGACGCGGTAGGTTTTTTCAATATGCGGCATAAATTCTTTAATAAAAAAGTCTTCGTACATTACATTCTTATCATAAGAATTGATGTACCAACTCACCCCGGCATCGGGCATGACAATGATCATCGGCGGAATGGTGCCGTCGGCAATGGCCTGATCCGCATAGCGGTCGATCTCGCCAAATTGCAACCAGCCGGAATCATCATCAGTATAACCATGTAATAAATAAACAATGGGATACGTACGCTGCGAAGTTTCATAATCCGCCGGTAAATAAATCGTGTATTCCACGTCTTTATTTAGTATGGCGCTCTTGATCTTGATGCCTTCCATTACTTTTCCGGCGTTTTGAGCCATGATAAACGCAGGGATACAGCAGAGCAAAAGGATTGTAAGTTTTTTCATCATAATTGTAAGATTTGATATAAATGTGAGTTCAAATAAAGCGTTTTAAATTTAAAAACATCATTTACGCTATTGCACTAAATGATAAGTAAAGAGACAATTTTTAAAATAAAATGAATCTTTTATAAAAATTTAATTATCAGACTATTTTGACTTTCGACAATCGACTGTAAAACTGTCCGACTACTTATCTGTATAAGCTTTTATAATTTTTTCCCGCAATTTTACTTTTTTCTCCTCCGAAATAAATGCATGCGCAATGGCTTCCAGGTTACATTTTAAAAAACGCGCCGTTGTCCAACTAAATGTTTCTTGCAAAATATGATATTCTTTTGTAAGACTCGTATCAGAAATCGTGCGGGCATCGGTATTGATACTCATGGAAATGCCATTATGATACAGTTTATCCGCCGGATGATCTTCGATGTGATCTATTACATTGGTTTGCACATTACTCGTAGGACAAACCTCCAAATGAACGCCCTGTTTTTTCAAAAACGCCAGCAAATCCGGGTCTTCCACGCTCCTCACGCCATGCCCAATCCGGGAAGGATGGAAATGTTGGAGCGTTTCCCGCACGCTTTCGGCGCCCTTGGCTTCGCCGGCGTGGGCAGTGACGTTCAACCCTTTTTCACGAGCATAATGAAATGCTTTAATATGATTATCGATCGGAAAGCCCGCCTCGTCGCCGGCAATATCGAAGCCGACAATGTTGGTTCCCTTGAATTGTTCGACCAGCCGCACGGTTTCCATGCTTTGCGCTTCTGTAAAATTCCGTAGGGTGCAAAGGATGATGCCAGCTTCAACACCTGTGGCAGTAATGCCTTCGGTAGCGGCGTCGTTGACGATTTCTACAACTTCTGCTGGACTAAGCCCTTTCTCCAGGTGCAGCAGCGGCGCAAAACGAATCTCGGCGTAAATAACATGATCTGCTTTTAATTGCTTAAATAAATCGAGTGTAACCAGCCGCAGTTCTTCCGGGGTTTGCATCAACTTGATTCCATTGACAGCTCGTGTAAGGAAATCGGCTAAATCATTACATTTTGGAGGGGCAATAAAATATTTTTTATAGATTTCATAATTTATATCGGAATTTATTAACTTCACTACATCATAACTCAGAGAACAATCAAGATGTAAATGCAATTCTACCTTTGGTAATAATGAATAATCTGTTTTGCTGCCTGAATCAGTGATCATGTTTTTGTAAAAAAATAATAATTTCATTATAATTTTATTATGCCTCAGGCTGTCCATTTGTCTGTATTCTAAACAAGTCGCCCAGTTTGAGCAGCGCCTGCTCCCAGTCCTTGTTTGCAAAGACCCATTCACCGCTTTTGTACCCCTGGAGCGTCGAGAAAAATACGTTCTGACTCTTCCAGACATTCAGGGCAAGGGGCATTGTGTGAAGTGTTTCCAGCACTTGGATCAGGTTTTCCACCTCTTTTAAGGAAGAATCGCCCGATTCAATTTTTTTCACCTCTCGGTAAATACGTTCGCTGGCAGCCAGTTTGAAGGATTGCTCATTGGTGATTTCCACGTCCCAGTGTTTAAGCTCCTCGGCCAGGCGATGTAACTCGCGAATGTTAAAATTGCCGTTTTCAAAAAATTCATGCAAATCATGATTGACCACAAACTGCACGGCGCTTTGGTAAGCCTCGGGCACGGGAATATCACTCTGCGCAATCAGCGTCATGAGCTGGTAATTATCGTAATAAATTTCCCGAAACTCGCGCTCTACCTCCAGTAGGCTGGTCTCTGTGATTTCATTGAGAATCTTGCGCTTTTCATCTTTAAACAGGTGCTGAACGGTGTATTTCTCTGAGCCAAAGTAGCTCTGCATTACGCCGATGACCGCGCCCAGATCAGTCGAACGGAAGGCCTCTACAATTTCGCTTTTCATCTGATCAAAAGTTGCTTGATCCATATCCAGCGAAATATTGCCAATGATATTGAGTTGCCCCAGATACAGCACCGCGAAGCTGAAGTTCTTTTCAGAAAAGGTAATCTTAGAATGCACCGTCGTTCTGCCCAAGGATAGTTTTTGGAATCCGGCTTCGAATCGATCGAACACTTCGCTTTTAGCAAGGTAATTGAACAGCTCCAATTCTTCCGGGTTTTCAGCAAACAAGGAAGCAGCGGCGTAATGCATGGCTACCCGCGTCAGATCTACGCGTGCCGGCATGACGTAACGTTTGTAGCTTGCCGCTCCGTTTTGATACACGTTGCTGGGCGCTGCTTCCAGGCGTTTGATAAATTCGGGATGAAAATCTTTATTCCCCACCTGGTTGGCGTAATAGATCGCACGGTTGGCGTATTGCAAAATCTGATTGGTTTCAATGCCGGAAATCTCATCAAAAAACCAGCCACAGCTCGTAAACATCAGAATGGCGTTGCGCTGCAATTCCATCAGACGCATGAGTACGGTTTTCTCGCCGTTTTCAAGTTCGCGGACCTGATGTCGCTGTATAAAATCGTTGACCGTGCGGTTATTGCGGTTTAATAGTACGGTAACATAGTCATTGCGAGCTTCCCAAACGTCCTTGACATATTTGGCGGCTTCGGTTTCGTAAATCGGGATGATCTGATCGCGCAGCCAGTTGAGCGTATCGCGTAGCGGACCGCGCCAGGCCTGCGTCCAGCCAGGGTGCCCGCCCGTACTGCAGCCACAATTGGAGCGCCAGCGTTCTACCCCATGCACACAACTCCAGGAGCTGTTTTCGTGGATTTGAATTTCGTATTCGGGTGGAAACTGCTCGATAAACGCAGCGTAATTGGTAATCGTCGCCAGGTCATTGGTTTCAATATATTCCAGACAATCCGCCAGAGCCATTTCGCCATAACGGTGATGATGCCCGTAACTTTCGCCATCGGTGGCGATATGTACGAGTTGGATGCTATCATCCGTGTCAAATGCGTCGATCAGACGATGCGCAAAGCTCTTTCCATTGTTCAATAAGCCTTCAAAAGCCACACCTTGGGCAACTCCGCCGTGATAGAAGAACAATACGATGCTTTTGCCCGAAGGCAGCTTGCAAAGATAGGGAATACGGGTTTCCACGCTTTCATTCTGAATGTCCGTCCAGGCTTTATCGCCGATCTTTCGGAAAGCTTTTGCCTGCCGGGGAGCTAGAATGGTGTACTGAATGCCATGCTCGGCGAGGATTTCCAGTGTTTCGATGTCCACCGCGGTTTCTGCCAGCCACATCCCTTCGGGTTTGCGTTCAAAGCGGTATTCAAAATCCCGGATACCCCAGATCACCTGCGTTTCCTTGTCGCGCCGGTTTGCCAATGGCAGGATCAGATGACTATGCACCTGGGCTATGGCAGAGCCGTGACCATTGTAACGCTCCATACTCAGTTTGTCAGCCTCTAAAATGGCTTGATACGTTTCGGGAGCCGCCAATTCCATCCAGGAGAGCAGCGTTGGACCAAAGTTGAAGTTGATCCAGGCGTAATTATTAATGATATTGGTGATGTACTGGCGCTGGTCAAGAATACGCGCCATGGCATTTGGAGCATAGCATTCAAAATTGATACGCTCATTCCAGTCATGAAACGGCGCCGCCGAATCCTGCATTTCCACCACCTCCAGCCAGGCGTTCTCGCGGGGTGGCTGGTAAAAATGACCGTGAATACAAATATATTTTTTATTGGAACTCATACGCTTTGATCTTGTGTTTGTCCAGCAAATGGTTTTTGGGAACTACACTTTTGTACAAAAATAGGCTTTAAAATTAGTGTACTTGTTACATGAAGCAGAAACATTTTCCACAATTTTGCATTCGCAGACAAATAGCGAGCAAAAGCATATAAACTTTGGGTATTCGTTTTCGCAAAAGCAAACGCATTTTCCCTAATATTCTAATTTTCAAAACAATGGAATTTCCTACCGGACTAAAACGCGCGGCAGCCATGGTAGTGCTGCGTAATAAACAACAATTTATGTTACTGAAACGCATCCGGCCGCCCTTTGTTGGTAATTACCTGCCGGTAGGCGGTAAGCTGGACCCTCACGAAGATCCCTATACCGCAGCACTGCGTGAAGCTTATGAAGAAACGGGTATCCGGCTGAATACTTTGCGCTACGGCGGCGTGCTGATCGAGACTTCGCCGGTTGATTACAACTGGCAGAGCAATATCTACGTGGCAGACATTGATTTTCGGGAGCCGCCCGTGTCAGATGAAGGTACGCTGGAATGGATTCATTTTGACAATGTGCCCAACATTCCTACCCCACCCACCGATTTTGTGATCTATCAGTACCTGATGCGGCAACAGCCCTTTGCGTTCAACGCGATTTATGATGCGGAAATGAACTTATTACAAATGACCGAAGAAATCGAGGGGAAAATTGTATTGTAAAAAGCTGTTTTTGTTTTAAAAAATGGCGAGCACATGATACTGGATTTGAAAAATACCAGACAGAATTTAATTTACACTGTCTTTCCTGTTTTTGGATATAATAAAAGCCGGCTGGTTATGTTTGTTCATTTTGTGGATATAGCATTCTTAAATGCCGCAAGTGGTGCAAAGCTTGAAAAGCAGGAATGAATTGCTTTCAGGAAAAGGGGAAAACCGGCGTCAATACACCCGAATATCCTTATAAAAATCGACCCAGGCATACCAAAAGCCGATGTGCGCTTGTAGCGAAGGCAATTGCTGGCCAGTGCGCCCCCCCCCGATGGCTTCCCCGAAGATATTCCAGCGGTTACCTTCCTGATCTTCTAGGATAGCGGGTTCCTGATTTTTTACAGCATGAAAATTCAGGGTCGTACCGTCAGCGAGCTTACGACCATAAGCTACCAGGTAATTTTGTGCCGAATTGCCGGCGACCACCAGCTCCATGTTGTTGAAGGTGTCATTAATAACCACGGGTTCTCCCGCTTCCGCCCGAAAATATAAAAATCGATAGACGATCAGGCGTTCGCCCACGGGCACGCCCAGCACGCGTTCCTTGCTCGGCAGGCGATCATCCGTGCGGACAGGTTTTATGAAAAAACGTTCGTGATCGGTGCGAAAATCACCGTAGGGATAGTAGTTATAATCGCGGTTGTAGCCCGTTTCGGTGGTCATGATGCGCGCCATCGGGAACATTTTTCGCCAGGTAGCCCAGGTGGTTTCTATCACGCGGAAAGTTTGGAGTTGGGTACCCAGTTTGTCGCCGTTTACACAATCCATACGCATTTGCGACCAAAGACTCTCTGTTTTACGATCATAAGGAACAAGGTTGTTTTTATATAATAAACCCGAACTTCCGAATGTAGTAGGTTGATTATCAATGACTCTGCTCCAGGCGACGCTTGTACCCGTGAAAGGATGATAAGTCACAGTGACCGGAAAATCAGCCACCACATCGTTGATCAATTCGTGCCAGTTGAGAATGCGATGCGGATAAGCGCGCGCGTCGTCACCGATTTTGATGCCAGTCACCAGGTCATCTGGTTTGAGGTAGGTAATGCCGTCCGCCTCCATGAAACGGGGCGCTTCGATGGAGCGGATGCCATCCTTGCCCGGTCCACCGGCACGAACCTGCGAAGGCGGCACCAGCCAGCCGTTTGGAATGGGCGGCTCCTCCACGATCGGTTTTTCTTCCTCTTCCACCTTAAAAGGCGTATCCGGCTCAGGAAAACAACTTGTAATAAAAAATAAAAGAAGTAAATAAATGTAATAATTCTTTTTCATAAGCAGCATTTAAACATGCTATAAAATTGATAAAATTTGGGAGGAGTATTTGTCAAAAAAACGGACAAAATAAAAGTTATATTTAGACTTCTTACGAAACCGGGCGACACTTGTTGCAAATTTGGAAAAGAGAACAATTATTTTTTAAAAATTGCGCTTTAGAAAGAACACTCCAAATTTTTTTAACCGCAATTGGATTTTACCGAAAATTTGATGATTTCGGTCGAAGAATTTGCAAAAAAGTTAAATTTTTTAACGAAATTTAGAAATATCAAAATAGTTGAAGAAGATGATGCTTTTATCCATAAATGATTGGTGGCAGACCCTGAGCAATGCAGAACAGATATTCTGGGGCATCGCGTTGATTTCCAGTGTGTTGTTCGTGCTGCAATTTATCGTCACGTTGTTCCTGGGCGCTGATTTTGACGGGGATATGGATGTAGATATGGATCTGGATGCCGGTGTGGACGTGGATCACGGCGGTGACTACAGCCTGGACACGGATTTTACGCTGTTTTCGCTGCGGGGCATCATCGCGTTTTTCACCTTTTTTGGTTGGGCGGGCGTACTGGCTTTGCGGGGAGGCGCGAGCGTTTTTATAGCCATTGCGTTTGCCATGATCTCCGGCGGGGCGGCGCTGGTGCTGGTCGCTTACCTGCTGTACTGGTTTGCAAAACTCACGAAGGAAGGCAATGTAAATATACAGGAGGCACTGAATCAGCAAGGTGAAGTGTATCTGACCATCCCCGCGCAACGCAAGGGGCAGGGCAAAGTGCATATTACCATCGGCAATTCTCTGCGGGAAATGGACGCTGTTACAAATGCAAAAGAACCCATCGTAACCGGCACGAAGGTAATAATTACTGATGTTCTGGAAGGTAATGTGCTGGTAGTGAATGAATTAACCGAATTGATTAAGCCTCTGACTACAAACCCCAAATATCCCAATAACAAATTAACAAATAACAATATTTAACCTCAGAAAAAACGTTCAACAATGACAGAATCAATAATTTTTCTTGTGGGCGGATTAATATTTCTGCTGTTTTTAATGCTTATCTTCTTCATTTCGAGGTATAAGCGTTGTCCTTCGGATAAAATCCTGGTGATTTACGGTCGCACCAACAGTGGCTCAGCGAAATGTCTGGCTGGTGGCGCTGCCTTTGTATGGCCGGTGATTCAGGCGTACGAATATCTGGATTTGACGCCGATTTCTATTGACGTGGACTTGCGTGGCGCTTTGAGTAAACAGAATATCCGGGTGAATGTCCCTTCCCGTTTTACGGTGGGCATTTCCAATGAAGAGGGCACGATGCTCAACGCTGCCGAGCGTTTGCTGGGTAAGCGTCAGGAAGAAATTCGCGACATTGCCAAAGACATTATTTTTGGTCAGTTGCGCCTCGTTGTAGCAACAATGGACATTGAAGAAATCAACTCTGACCGCGATAAGTTTTTATCAAATGTAGCCACCAACGTAGGCGCGGAGTTGAAGAAGATTGGTTTGATGCTGATCAACGTAAACGTGACCGATATCCAGGACGAATCCGGTTATATCGAAGCTCTGGGTAAGGAGGCTGCGGCTAAAGCGATCAACGATGCCCGGATGAACGTAGCCGAGAAAAACCGCGACGGTTCCATTGGTGAAGCCAATGCCAAAATGGATCAGCGGATTAAGGTTTCTTCTGCGGAAGCGGATGCCAAAGTGGGTGAAGCCATAGCCAATGCCAAGGCAATTGAAGGCGAGAACGAATCGAAAGTAAAAATCGCGATGTCCGATGCCGAGCGTCGTCAGCGAGAAGCAGAAGCCTTGCGTTTGGCGACTGCATCTGAGAAAATTCAGGCGGCAAAGGCTTTGGAAGAGGCTTACCTCGCAGAAAAAGAAGCCGAAGATGCCCGTGCCCAGCGTGAACTGGCAACCAAGCAAGCGGATATCATCGTTCAAACCGAGATTGAAAAACGCAAAATGGAAATCGACGCCGACGCTGAAGCAGAGCAGATACGCCGCATAGCTAAAGGGGAAGCCGATGCTATTTTCCTGAAAAAGGAAGCCGAAGCACGCGGTCTCTATGAGGTGATGACCAAACAAGCCGAAGGTTTTGAAAAACTGGTGAAAGCTGCCGGTGGCAATTCTCGCGACGCAATATTAATGCTGATTGCCGATAAACTGGAAGATTTGGTGAAAACGCAGGTGGAAGCGATCAAGAATATCAAGATTGACAAGGTCACCGTTTGGGATGGTTCCAATGGTAAGAATGACACGACTTCTACCGCCAATTTCCTCTCGAATATGTACAAAGCCGTACCGCCGATGAAGGATTTGTTTGACATGGCGGGCATGGATTTACCGCAGTACCTCGGCAAGGCTCAGGAGGAAGAGAAGCCTTCTGAAAACGGACATAAGATAGAATCCGGCAAAGAAGAAGAAAGTAATTCTTAAACTTAATCGTAGGCGGCATTTAATAAAAGTGTCGCCTTAGTTTTTCTGTTTAAACCGGAATATCTCATATCGCAGACTCAGCCATATCTTGCGTGGATTATCCGTTTCAAAACGCTCCTCGGATGCATAGTAATAAATAACTTCATCTATGTTCTTTAATTGAAAAGCACGGTAATTGAGATTGACGCCAATCCGATCAAAAAACATAAACCCAATGCCCGGATTGAATTCCAAGGCATAAAAGTCAAGAACAGACTTTGAAAATTCCCTATCCGTATTACGTGTTACCGTCTTGTGCGAATTGATAACCGGTAGCAGTTGAAAGTTTAAATTGAACGTATGCTGATCAGAAAGCCGCAAATTATATCGAATATCTACTGGAAGCAAGAATAACTCATTCTCGTACCTTTCCATGTGCATGAGAACAAACGTACAAGGCGTTCCTGTAAAAAAGCAGTGATTAAAAGGTTGAGGATGGGTAAAATTGATGACTTCTTTGGCGTAGCTAACACCTATATTCACCGTCCATGCTTTATATGCCAGTAACTCCGTGTTGATGCCAAAAGCGAAGTAACGGTCACTTCCTTTGTTGAAAGACGGCTCGTACCAACGATCATCATGCTGCTGATAAGCTCTGGCAGCCGTTATTTCCAGGCTATTAAAAAAAGACTGGGCGATGGCTACATGGCAGCCGATGCACAGCGAAAGAAGGAATGTAAATTTTTTCATAACATTTACAATTGATTTACTTTGTAAATAGACTCCATTAAGTGCATCAGTGGTTGGAAATATCATCCATTACTTTCATCTTGTGCCTTGCCGATCTTTTTTAAACCGGAATATCTCATATCGCAAGATCAACCATATTTTACGAGGATTATAAGTTTCAAACTTATTATCAGGCGCATCATAATTATCAAATAAAATACCGTAGAAAATTACCTCGTCAATATTCTTTAGCTGAAAAGCCCGATAGTGTATGTTCAGGCTAAACCGATCCAGAAAACGCACGCCTACACCTGGATTTACTTCTAGGGAATAGAACTCAGATACAGATTTTTCAAAAGTTGTTCTCCGACTTGGCGTAAAAACTTTTTTATAAATATTGAATGAAGATAAAAATTGAAGATTTATAACAATCGAATATTTGTTAGACGGAAAAAAATCATATCTGATTTCAAGCGGTGCCAGTAATAAGTCATTCTCATATTTATCAGTAGTTCGTAGGATTAAGGTGCAGGAATTATCTGTAAAATAACAGTGATCGAAGGGACGTCTAACCGTATTGATTTCCTTGGTATAGCCAAGCCCGAAATGTACTGACCACGACTCTTGTGAAAATACATTCGCATTAAGACCAAATGCATACTGCCGATCCGATCCGCGTTGGGATCTCAGATAATTTAACACACTGCTACGAGGAAACTCAAAAAACCGGGTATCGTAGGCATAGTCAGCCTGCGCAGCTGTCAGCTCTATGCTATTGAAAAAAGATTGGGCGGTAATCGCACTGCCAAAGAGGCATAGACAGGCAAAGAAGGTAAGTTTTTCATGAAAATATAAGTAAATATTTGATAATTATAATTTTATAAAAAAATATCGTCAACTGTCATTTCTGGAAAATAGATATTGCGCTTAAACGGGATAGAATGAGGTTTGTTTTGAAGTGTTGTTCAGGTAAATAAAATAAGTGTGGAATGATTAGCTTTTTACAAAAATAAACTTTGATGCTAAAAAAGTCAATGGAGTATTATAAATTTAACAATAGGATCGCATATGTAAAATAATTTGCCAAT
Source organism: uncultured Saprospiraceae bacterium (assembly GCA_964523725.1). Classification (GTDB taxonomy): domain Bacteria; phylum Bacteroidota; class Bacteroidia; order Chitinophagales; family Saprospiraceae; genus JADJNW01. The sequence continues at coordinate 100 of CAZGAU010000104.1, read as the reverse complement.
CTCTGGTGAATTTTTCTAATAGCGTGGAAACCTTCGTGCTCTATTTTTCAAAAATTCCAACTAAATTTAGCTTAAAGCTGCTCTTTCGGAAAACAATTCC
>CAZGAU010000103.1:14172-19219 GCA_964523725.1 uncultured Saprospiraceae bacterium | reverse complement strand
AAGAGAGATAACCTATGTACAAAGCGTCAGAAAACTGGCAGCCGGGGGGGGTGTTTCAAAAATAGGCTGCTGCATTTAATAGAAAACAAATATACAAATATTGTGATAAAAACACAATTTCGGGCTCACATACAAGCAGTTAGGAAACTGTTCTTACAGATATAACAGCGGATTAGTTCAGGAAACAAGCACTAATCCGCTGTATCTATTTTCACCAGTTACATTTTATTCGACCTTGCCCAAAGTGCTTGCCCGCACGTAACCAATCCTTGCCACATATTTCACCTTCCACCAAGTGTCATTTACTTTTTCAAGCAACTCCACCCGATTACCTTTTTGCAAGCGGAAGAGAGAGCGAGCACTATCGCTGGCTTCCGTGCGCAAGTAGCTGATATTAAGCACTTTAAAAGTTTCGGCTACTGGCTTTGTGACTTCCGTTGTCTCCAACTGCTGGGGGCTTGGCTGGTTCTCTGCCTTTGGTTTTGATGGCGCTGAAGCGGCAGGTTTTGGTTGCTCATCCAACAGTAAAACTGGCATCACGATGTTCTTTTCCAGGATATTTTTTCCTGCCATTTCACTCGATGTAATACGGATTTGCTGATCAGCGAAGCCCGGTTTTTTCACCACCATCCGGTAATCCACACTGCGTTGCAGGGTAGCTTCAATCTGTCCATCGAGAAAACTGTTGATGAGCGCCAGTTCTTCCCTTCCATCGGCTTGAATTTTGTACAATTCAATCGTCACGCCGGGCAGCGTGTTCTCATTCGCATTGCTGCGGGCAGCACCCGTGAAGGTCAGGTAAGGTTTCAGTGCTTCGGGTTCTGGAGTCGTCGCGGCTGGCTTTTCAGATGGTTGTTTTTTCTTGCTTTGCGCAGGCTTCGGCGTTGGTTTTGTTTCCTCTTCCGCCACTACCTTTTCTTCCGGTTCGCTCACCATTTCTTCCGTTTTTACCAATGGCTCCATTTTATTTTTCAAAACCAAATCCGGAACTTCCTTTTTCCAGGTTTCGAGTTGCTCGGTGCGCGTCATCCGCCCGAAGGTAAGATTCAAGCCGGTATTGAAATGCGCATTTTTTGCGTTGTCTATATTAAAAATCGGCAATATATTATCAGTAGCAAAGTAAAGTTGCAGCGGACCGGCGTTAAGGGCCAACCCCGTACCAAGATTGAAAGCCGATTTATTAAAAGTAGAATAATTGACCACAGCCTGCAGAAACCTGTTGACCCGGTGTTGCAAACCCAACGAAAACGCCCAGTCGGTATTGCCCTCGTAGAAGCGTGGATTGAGCAAAATATTTGCCGAGGTATTTGGCAGAAAATGGTAACTACTGCCAATATAAGCTACCGCCGGAAGCCGGGTGGTATAGCTCGCCAAGGGCAGGCTGGGCTGCATTTGCAAAGAATCCAGAAAATCACTGAGTTCTTCTTCAAATTCGTCGATATCATCATTGGGAAACTGCACATTTCCTGCTACAATCGTATTTTCCGTCAGATCATTTTTCCAGCGGATTCTGCCCAGGTTTACCACACTGCCATATACTTCGATCTGGTCGTTGACTTGAAAATTGGCGCCAAAATCAATGGCAAATCCGCGATTTCCGGTGCCGCGAATGTATGCTTCGGGATCGTCTTCCAGCGTCTGCAAGCCCGAAGAGTAAACGCTCAGGCTGCCTTCAATGCCAAGATATTGATTGTCAAGGTCATTGACAAAACGGAGGTTCTGATTAAAGGTGGATACATTCGCCATGCCCGACAGGTACTTTGCTCGAATGCCCATCGAAAACTGGGGCGTGATCACACGGGTATAGCCGATACCATAAGACCGGAAATGGGTGCCGTTAAAGCCCAGTTGATCAAGCAGATAGGTTTTGGTTTCCTGGATTTCTTCGTTGGCGATATCGTTCAGCATATCGAACAAGGGTTTCGGATAATCCGATTGAAATGTGACATAATCACCAGCCTGAAAACTGAAGAAATTGTTCTTCACCCGAAAACCAAAGTCGAGCCAATTTACATTTACATCAACAATGAGGCGGTTTTCATCATCCAGGATACCCAGAAAGTCTTCGAAGTCATTCTCAAAAAAGTCTTCTTCGCCGCCCAGCATTAGATCGCCAAAAGTAAAACTGCTGTTGCTAAAGCTGCCATTGATACTGCTAAGCGCGGGAATCCCGACATACACATTGGACAACGGCATGCGCCCAGGGTTGAGCGACATGGATTGCGGCACGGCATTGAGGTTATACAAAGTGAGATTGCGCTGCGCGGAAAGCATTCCGATGCAAAGCAACAAGAATAAAATACTGAGATTCAGTCTTTTAATCAAATTATTTTCCTGATAAGTCAATAAATTGCTTGTCCGAACTGCCGTAGCAGCCGGTTGTGTAGTTTTCCACATAGTGTTCCGGTTTAAGAAGTGAAAAAAAAAGCTTATTTACTTTGATGTAATACAAAGTAAATAAAAAGGTTGTCCGTTCAAAATATTTTGGTAAGTGTGCCTCTGGTTAGCTAAATAAGAAATGCTCTAAGTGACAGATTTTCAAATCAAAAGTAAAAGAAGCGTTTCGAAAAAGCAAATTTCATGCTATAAAAAAGTAAAAGGCTTTCAATTATTTTGAAAGCCCCAGTAAAATTAACGTTTATAAACCTTAAAACTTTTTTCCTGTAAGCCTTTTCCTCGGAGATAGTCGTGTAATTCTTTTGCCGGTTCGCCGCCTTTTTCGGCATGGTGCAACAGGGAAAGCCCGTGCGGACCAGGTGAACGCAGCAGCGCCGGAAATGCTTCAATCATACCTTTAACAATATCGGTTTTACCGAGCATTGTAAGTACAAAAACATCAACGCGCGCGCCCTGTTCAAGCAGGAAATTGGCGATTTCCACATTACCCATATGTCCGGCGCCGCCAATGCCTGTTTCAAAATCGCCATCGCCCCAATCCCAGGCAGCATTCAGCAAATTGGGCGTTTCCGCAAGCATGGTTTTGGTTTTTTCCAGATTGCCGTGAGCTGCGCCAACAAATTCCTTGACCAGTTCGGGAGCAAGCGCATTATTATCCGGAAAACGATAATGGGTAAATGCAGGTATTACAAGCATTCCGCCCGCGGCCAGCGCAGTGTTTTGAAGGAAAGTTTTACGAGTCATGGTGATTCCGTTTTTTTTATAAAAACTCTTGTAAAATAGACATTTACATTTGAAAAATAATCTCCGGAAACACCATTAAGAAAAGTTTAACCGATGGGAAAAAAGGTTGAGGAGTTGAGGAGGTTTAGGAGTATGCCCCCCTCAACTTTCTAAACCCCTCAACTTCTATTTTTTATATTTCACTTGCCCGCCAACAATGCTCATGAGCACTTCGGCCTGCAAAATTTCTTCTTCCGTACAAGTCAATAAATCCTTGGATAGTACAACGATATCCGCGAATTTACCTGGCTCCAGCGAACCTTTGTCTTTTTCTTCAAACGCGGCATAAGCGCAGGCCAACGTATAGGAATGAATCGCTTCCTCGCGCGTGAGGCTCTGCTCCGGGAAAAACTCAATATTCGGTGGAGAAAAGCGCTTGCGGGTAATCGTAGCGTACAAACTCTCGATCGGGCTGACATCTTCTACAGGAGCATCCGTGCCATTTGATACTACAACCCCGGCATCCAGCAGCGAGCGCCAGGCATATGCACCATCGCGTGCGCGTTCTTCACCAAGGCGTTTGACTACAAACGGCGCATCTGAAGTACAATGAATGCCCTGCATCGAAGCGATCACGCCCAGTTCCTTGAAACGAGGAATATCATCAGGATTCAGATGCTGTGCATGTTCCATCCGCCAGCGGGGATCCTTGATATTTGGATTGGCTTTGAACTGACTTTCCATAATGTCGAGTACCTCGCGGTTGGCACGGTCGCCAATGGCATGCACGCAAAGCTGTAAGCCATTATCCACACACAATTGGGCAATATTCATTACATCCGAAATAGGGGTGGTATTCTGGCCAACGAAATTCCGTTTATCATCGTAAGAAGCCAGTAGCCATGCGCCGTAGGAGCCCAAAGCCCCATCCACTTCCGATTTTATAGCCCGGCAAGTAAAATAGCCGTTGCCTGCATCAATAATCGGAAGCCCCTCCAGTTTATCCTTGATTTCCGGATAACGGTGACGAATCATCGCCCAGAGGCGCAGATCGAGCTCGCCTTTTTTCGCCATTTCCTGATAACGTATAATTTCATCTCTTGAAGAGCCGGCATCCTGGAAACTGGTTACGCCTTTGGACAAGCATTCCTGCTCCGCCAATTCTATCGCCTTATACCATTCCGCTAGTTTTTCTTCACCTGAAAGACTTTCCAGGTATTCATTATATGCTTCGTTGATAAGCCCCATGGCCCGTTCTTCAAATACCCCGATCGCCTCGCCGCGGGAATCGCGCACAATTTCACCTCCGGAGGGGTTCGGTGTCTCAGCCGTAATACCGGCAATTTCCATCGCTTTGGCATTTGCGAAAAGCCCGTGGCCGCTGGCGTGGCGTAGTACGACCGGGTTATCGGGCGAGATGGCGCTCAATTTATCGTGGTAAGGATAGCCCAGCACTTGCTTGTCCAGCGGAACCTCCCACTTTTCCTGGTGCCAGCCGCGACCGACGATCCACTCGCCAGGTTTGGCGGTTTTCACTTGTTCTTCCACCATGGCCACGATCTCATCCCAGGATTTGGATTTCAAAAAATTGAGATTAATCAGGCTGTAACCAAGTCCCGAAAAGTGCCCGTGGCCTTCGATGAAGCCTGGCATGGCAAACTGTCCCTGCAAGTCAACCACTTCGGTATTTTCGCCTTTAAATTGCTCCATATCAGCATCTTCACCGATAGCCAAAATACGACCATCTTTCACCGCAATTGCCTTGGCGCGGGGCTGCTCGGGATTCACGGTATAAATATTGCCATTAATATAAATGACATCGGCGATGTCTTTTTCCTTTGGCTGACAACCAAATACCAGTACTGCCAGCAGTAACCATAAGAGTTTTTTCATCATGCTCGAATCTTTGATTAATTAGTTGTTTGTT
>CAZGAU010000103.1:0-14072 GCA_964523725.1 uncultured Saprospiraceae bacterium | reverse complement strand
TTGTTTGTTAGACAAGGAGCTTCGCTAGAATCATCCCGCTGCTCACATTCATTCCGAAAAATAGTAAAAGATGCAGACCCAACAAAACCCCGGATCAGATACTGAAGCGCTATGCGACAAATTACACGGTAATTGAAAAATTCTGGCTGTAAAATAGTTTAAATATAATATAAATTATTTTATACCTATTTATTTAATTGTAAAAGAACATGTTAACCCAACTGAAAAGTTTCTCGGGAGTTTTCCCACACCAAAGATGGCCCTTGAATGCAGTCCTTTTTCTCCGAGCAGATTGATAAACAAATCCGAGGCCCCATTGACCACGAGCGGCGCGTCATCCCAGTCTCCAGAAGCCTGATAACAGGCATCTATGTGATTAAGTCCGATGATATTTTCAAAGCCGATTTTTTCATTTACTTGTGCAATTACATTCAATGCACAAAGCTGCATAGCGTGATATCCATCTTCGGTGGTCAGTGATTCTCCCAGTCTGCCCTGATATAAGTAAGTGCCATTGACAATCGGAAACTGAATAGAAATATAAGCAATATTTGCCCGAATATTTACCGATGCATAATTTCCGCCGGGCGTAGAAATTTCGGGGAGCTTCAGCCCCAGATTCTGTAACTTTATTTGCAGTTCCATGTTTTTTTTATAAAAATTAACATCAACAAGTAAATAACAGAAATACATATGGCACATCTCCGAGATGCGCCATACTCTTATTATTTAAAACTTAATATTGCGGACGATAAATATACCGCTCTTTCCGAAGCTTGGCGGCGACCCGGCGAGCCAGGTTATTATTAAGCGTATCATATCCGGCAATAATGCCATTTACTACCGACCGGGCGAGCCACACGGGTTCGAGCGTTTTTAAATCAACTAAATAACAATTAAATGAAGCGTTCGGCTCCGAATCGCCCAGATCATTATCATTGTCATAGGAATACCAGTAATTTCTGAGGTTGACCAGCAAAATTGCCTCCGCGCCGGTTTGTTTTACCTTGTGCATAAACGCATCATAAGAAACCTCCGTATTTACTTCAAACACCTCAGAGGATTGAACAATGCCGGTGCCAGTAGCCGTAAGATTTCGACCAAACGTGCGTTCCAGCTGGTGCCGGTATTCCAGATGATCCAGATCGTTAAAGCGTTTTTTCAGGTACGTCTCGTAAGTTTCGGCGTCCAGCCGGTAAAAATCCATATCAGAATCCACGAAAACCGTGAGAATTCGCGCATACGGACGATCGGGAATGGTTTTGGGAACGGTGGAAATAGAAGCAGTGGAACAGCCAGCCAGCAAAAACAGCGCCAGCAGCAATAAGGGTGATTGTTTCATTGGTTTAAAACTTTTCTTGTAATTTACATTTCACCCTCCGGTATTGTTTTAATCTACACCTGATTTCAAGCTTTCAAGGCAGGATACACTTTAAATTTTATGATAAAAAAATAACTCAAGTTATTGATTTTTAATCAAATACGAAGTAAGTAAAATTTTTGTTAAAAAATAAAAACCGGCGATCCTGAATGCGGTATATGCATGGAGATCTCCGGTTTTTATATAAAACAGAAAACATATATGATATCCATTGGCTCCTAAATTATGATGCCAGCAGTTGATTCAGGTTTTGGGCAATCACGTGCTGTGTTTGCAAGCCAACTTGTTTGCCGGCCACTTCGCCTTTTTTGAAGTAAAATAAGGCCGGAATGCTCCGAACGCCGAACTTTTGTGACAGCCCGGGATTCTGATCTACATTTACTTTGGCGATGGTCACTTTGCCATCAAACTCCTGCGACAAGTTCTCCAGTGCCGGTTGCAACGCTTTGCAAGGACCGCACCAATCGGCGTAAAAATCTATCAGCACCACGTCGTTTTCCTGCAAGGTTTCCTCAAAATTACCCTGATTCAGATATTGTAACATAACTTTATGATTTTATGATTTAAACATTATATCACCCCAAGACTCCAGTATTCCCTTACGCTTCAACCGTTTCCAGCTCCGGCGCTACCGGGAAGTCGATCGGTACCTGTGTAATATTGTGTAAATAATTCATGACAACTTTATCAGCAATTGCAATAATTACATCTACCAGGGAGCCTTTATTATATCCGGCTGCGAAAAACGCATTCAGGGCAGCTTCGCTGGGTTTTCCCTTGCTCTCGCTGATTTCCCTGGTCAGGCGCACCAATGCATCGAGTTTCGGATGAAAAGACGCCGAACCGCCGCGGATTTCCAGGATTTGTTCATCGGAAAAGCCGTTCATTTTGCCCACCACCGTGTGCGCGCTTTGGCAGTAGCGACATCCGTTGACCTGGCTAACCACGAGGTTCACCGCTTCTTTTTCTTTATTGTTCAGGGATGTTTTACCGCCTTGAAATTGGAGATAATTGCCCAAACCGTTTTCCGAGTAAGCCATGACGGCGTACAGATTGGGCACAAAGCTCAATTTGTTTTTCAAATTGTCAAAAAGCACTTGGTTGTTGGCAGAAACTTCCTCTCTTTGAGGCACATTGAATGTTTGCATTGTTTTATTTAGTTAAAAAGTGAATAATTATATTTTACAATGCAAAGATGCAGTCAAAAAGCGGGCAAGGGTTAGGCGCGATTTCCCGTCGGCTTGGCAATTTTTCCTTTGGTTGATTTTCTTGAGTTTTCGCGGTATTCGGTGGGTGCAATGCCTTCTTTATTGCGAAAAAAACGACTGAACGACTGAATGTCTTCAAAACCAACTTCATAGGCGATTCCCTTCACGGGTTGATCGGTGTAATGCAGCAAACGCCTGGCTTCCAGCAAGATGCGATCCTGAATGATCTGCAATGGCGTCTTTTGGTTGTAGCGCGCGAAGTAATTGGCCAGCGTTTTGGGCGATTTATGCAGCAATTTGGCGTAATCGGCGACGTTATGCTTGGTTTTGAAATGTTTTTCCACCAAAAAATTAAACTCCCGGACGATATCTAATTGATTGGTTTTCATGATATCCACATGATGTGCTTCGCGATACAGCCGCGTACACAGGATCAGCAGGCGTTTGAGCATCATTTGCAGCATCTCGATTTGAAGCTGATCCCGGGATTTCATTTCAATCGAAAACATTTTCCAGAGCGTATCAAATTTCTCCAGCTCTTCCCGGGGAATGCCCACCACCGGCACGCCTGCCGCGCCAAAGAACAGAATGCCTTTGCAACTCACTTCGGAGTCATGATCAATAATGCAGTAAAACGCCCGGTTGAAGCGCACCAAACGCGCCGCGCCTATTTCCTGCACTTCCACTTTGTGAAATTCGGTGAGAAACAGGATTTGATTTTCCCGCAAAGTGTAAGCCACATCATCCACGAGCAGGCGCATCGCACCTTTGGTGTTCCACAAAATCGTCAATCCGTCGGGGATCGATTCTTTAAGCAGCTGTGCATTTGCTTTGTTGATGTTTTCGAGCAACAAATGCTCATGGGCATTGCCGGAAAATAGCATAGGGTGGACGGTTTTAGAGATAAAAACAGCCTTATGCGAAGCCTTGTTCCGGTTTCTTGACCCACTTGTCGTTACTCGGACGGTTTTGCTTTTGTAGCCGGACCATACAACACCCGCCCGCTTCGATTTTCTGTGAAATTGCCGTCGTCCACCATGAAAACGCCGTTTACCAACACAAAGGGGATGCCTTCGGGATATTGGTGCGGCTCAAAGAATGTAGCTCTATCAATAACAGTTTCAGGATCGAAAATAACAATATCGGCGAAGGCGCCTTCCTGAATACGACCACGATCTTTCAGTCTCAATCGCTCTGCCGGCATTGAAGTCATCTTTTTAATCGCTAATCCAAGCGGAAGCAAGCCCCGTTCGCGTACATAATGCCCCAGTACACGCGGAAACGTGCCGTACCAACGCGGATGCGGATGCCCTTCGCCGGGACGCACTAACCGTCCATCGGAAGCGATCATCGTTTGTGGGTGGAGCATAATCCGATCCACGTCTTCATCTGACATGGCAAAGAAAACACAGCTCGCGCCGCCGTTGGTTTGTGCTTCCATGACTAGTTCCGCGCCGGTTTGCATAGTTGAATCCAAACCCTTCTCGATCGCCCAATCGTAGAGCGTACGCCCTTCCAGGTTGGATTTCCAGCTAACTTTGGCGAATTGCACCCTACGCAAATCCGCGCCGCCGCGATCATTGACGAGGTTATAAACAATACCGTTTTTGATGCTGTCGCGCAGCACGGGGTCTTGCAATCTGGTTTTGAATACCTCATCGCCGCCCGCCATAGCCCAAGCCGGAATAAGGATGGAAATGCTCGTATAACTTGCGGTGTAAGGATATTGATCAATCATAATATCCAATCCGACAGCCCGCGCGGAATCTACAAGTGCCAAGGTACGCTGGCTCTGTCCCCACATGGGTTTGCCTACTACTTTATGATGTGTGAGCACAACCGGGATACCCGCCTCTGCACTGATGCGAATGGCTTCTTCGACGGCTTCAATCAAACCCAATCCTTCTTCGCGCAGATGAGAAGTATAAATGCCACCGTTTCGAGCAGCGACTTTCGACAATTCAATTACTTCATTTACTTCTGAAAAGGCGCCGGGTAAATATTTTAAGCCGGTGGACAAACCAAATGCGCCTTCGTCCATCGCCTGCTGAACCTGGACCTTCATGGCTTCAAGCTCTTCCGCAGTAGGTGCGCGGTTTTCCAAATCCATGATGTTGCGACGAATCGTATTATGACCGGCAAGAAATGCTACGTTTATGCCCAATCCTAAGCCGGGAAGCGTATCTAAGTATTCCTTGAGCGGATAAGGAGCGCTGCCATCCGGGCCGCCCAGCGCGGTGGTGACGCCCTGCCGCACGTGACTTTCGGCATCGGGCAGGTGTAGCAGCGGATCAAGATGAGTATGCAGATCAATAAATCCGGGGGCAACGACTAATCCTTCGGCATCTATCACCCGCTCGGCTTGTTTACCATCTAAATCGCCAATTGCCACGATCCGTTCGCCACGAATAGCAATATCCTGTTGAGTTGGCGTTTCACTCAGTCCGTCATAAATGGTTCCATTCAATATAATGATATCATAAGATGGTACGCAGCCGACCAATAAAGTCAAACTCATCAGCCATGCTGCAATGTGAAAGGTAGGGTTCATGTGCTAGGTGCTTTTTCAGTAAAATATAAACTTTTAATCCTGATACGAATCTTTATTAATCACTGGATTGGCATACATCGTCAGTAAATATTGGCGCCCGGCTTCGTATTCTTCAGGTTTCAACTGTTTGAGCTGATCTTCAAAGAATTGGATATGATATTCCAGCGCTTCTTTATTATATTGATGCCGGTATTTATCCGTTTTCATTAATAAATCATAAGCAATGTAATTAACCGGATGCAATTTATAATGTAAGTGAATAGATTTGTCGATCAAAGCGGCCAATATTTCAAGTTTTTGTTTTTTCGTAGCTGCGTGGTCCAGCGCATCCAGTTCTTCCCGGAGTGGTTTGTCAAAATGAAAGTGCACTTCCCCTTTTTGCCCTTTCAATCCCATTAAAATATGCTCCACATCTTTCTGAAAAGTTCGCTGAACGCCTGTATTCGCCTGCTTACTCAAGTATTCCATCGTTTTCAGCATGCCGCAGGGATCGTATTCATAAGAAATGGCAACGGGCACGATGCTCAGTCCCTGGAAATGTTGTTTTAATTCGTCTTTTCCGCACAGGTAAAGCATGTTTAATAACCCGATCTGCGTACGATCATTGCCGTCCTTGGCGCGGCCCTCGCGCTGGGCAATCCACACCGAATCTTTATTATTGGTAATTAAATCCTTTATATACGTGGATAGTCGCATAGAATGTTCATACAATTCGCGGGGCGTGCCGCTTCTTTTCACTTCAAAGCTTTTATTGATGCGAAAAAGGAGTTCGGAAATGCGATCCATCATGAGGTTGTCACCAATGGTGATCTGGCTGGTTTGAAAGCCGTGCTCAAATAAAATGGTGTTCAGAAACGCCGGATCCATTACAATATCCCGATGATTGGAAATAAATAAATAACTTTGTTTGGGATCCAGCCGCTCCAGCCCGCTGGCGGTAAGTCCGGTGATGCTGATTTTTTGAATAACCTTGAGAAAAGGATGAATAATATTTTTTTGAAAATCGTAAGCTGTTTCTATTGAGTCCTTTATGTGTAAAATTTGATTAGATAGCTGCTCAGGCAAAAACGCCTTCATCCCATCCAAAAATTTTTGATAGCTGAATAATTCCCGAATCGCCTGCTTCATTTCTTCCCGGTCATAAAGCTCAAGTTTAATGTCTTTTTCTTGCATATAGTAATTGATTATCAATTCATTAAATCAAACAGACACAAAGTCAATCCGTTCAAAAGTACGTTCTTTCTACTGCCTATTAGACAAAAGGAAAGCCTTTATCATTTCAAATCGGCCCACGTATTTATTTTCCAATTGATTTGGGTATTGGATATGCTGATTCCAAAAATTATTACATTACCACGAGCATTATCAATGTCATGGTAATGGTTTTGGGTTCCAAGTTATTTATTTAAATGTAAGAATAGATCGTTAATAATTTCTCGTTTTACCCCAAATTAAAGCCTTCCAGCAACAAATCATGATATTCGGGATGGCGTTTCATGTAGCCTGCCATGTAAGGGCAGAGTGGCATGATTTTATAATGATGCGCGCGCGCGTGGGCGAAGGCATGCTTGGCCAAAACGGAGGCTAGTCCATTGCCTTCCAGATCGGGATGTACCTCGGTATGGGTAAATATGATCCGTTCATTATTTACAATCATGTATTCGGCAACAGCCAGGCGACCGTTCACTTCGATTTCAAAGCGGCGACGCTCCGGGTTATTGCGCACTTCCAGGGTATTCGGGTCAATTTGCATGGACAATTATTTTTGGGTATCGGGATGATGAAGGGTAGCGCAATTACTCTGCCCAGCCTCTTCATTCGATTATAATATTTACATTAACCGTGCCATCACGCTCATTGTTTGCGCAGCAATTGTCTCAAGGAAAAAAGATGCAAAAACAGCGCCAGCGGCACCAAAAAGGTGGGAATCAACTGAAATGGAAACTCCATAACCAGGGTATTTGCCGGTTCATTCATAAAATAACGCATTGGACCAGGCACCGACAACATTGCAATGGTCACGATATTAAATAAAAAGCCGAGTCCGATAATATTCCAGCTAATGATTGCCCAACGCGGCAGCTTGCCTTTTTGAATACCGAAATAAGCAATGAACGGTGCGGTGATGCCGATCAACATATCGGGGTTTCGGCCTTCCAGGGTCATTTGTACCGGCAATACGTCTGCACTCATAAACCATAGAAAAAGTAACTCCAGCGGAAAACGAAAGGTTTGAAGGTAAATGATAGAAGCTGGCGAAATGTGATGTAAATAATTAGTAAATGGTTTGTAAAAAACTGCAAAATAAATGGCGCAAAACAACATGGGAATGACGGCAAATAAAAGTCGAGGGGGAAACACGTCGGTCGTGTACAACCAGCCAAAAGCTGCAGCAATACTACCCAATGCTAAGATAATCAGAATAATAATCAATGGCCGGTTGCGCTGACCGGGTTGGGCTTCCTGCATCCCTTTCCTAAAAGTGCGAACTAAATAAAAAAAAGTGATAATAATCAATGCAACTAGTAAAGCCGTTGCGAGCCATAGAGCTGTTTTCATGATTTTTCGTTTGTTTTAGTATATAATTGTATATGCAAGTTTTAAAATAAATTTTTAATCATTTATTTCCTGGAAATGTTCGCGAATAGCGTGCATAACTACATCCAACTGCTGCACATTGTAAGTACCAAGAATGCGCGCCACGGTTTCGTGCGTTTGCTGCCAGATCGGACTTAGTTCCTCCACCAATTCGTATCCGGCTTTGGTCAAAGCCAATTCAGAATGACGAGCATCCTCGCCCTTATTTATTTCAAGCCAGCCTTTATCGGAAAGTCTTTTTAAATCACGGCTCATGGTGGATTGGTCGAGCACAAAAGCATCGGCGATGGTTTTCTGGTTAATCCCCGGATTTTTACCCACCATAAATAAAATGGACAGCATACTCCCCCGCAATCCGTAAGATCGAAACTTGCTTTCATACGCTGAATTTAATAGCCGGTGCAAACGCCGGAGTTTACCGTTTATGCATTCTCGGGGTTGAATGCTATCAAAATTCGGGGTCGAAATCTTTTTACGAGTCATGATGTAAAGATAAAGCCAGAAACTTGCATATACAATTATTTAAGTTCAAATTCTTTTTTCTACAGACGAAAGATTTGTAAAACCCGATAAATAAAAAAAGGCTGCCGGAAATACATTCCGACAGCCCGTGTAATTTTCAGATAGGGAAATTATTTTATCAAGGGTAACTGATTTACCTTTTTGCCAATGGCATAACCATGGCGTACGCCTTCATCGGCATCCATTTTGAAATGCACGCCCAGTGGAATACGCGAGTAGGCATTTTCTTCCGCCATTGCCCGGAAGGAATCGAACGTACGCGGTAAACCCAGAAATTCGAGGCGGCCCTCGTGCGAGCGATCCACAATGGCGTATCTTTCGCCGAAAATATCACTCAAAACCTCGGCGGCAGCAGCGCCAAATGTGGCATGACCAGACGGATACGCCGGGAAGCTCGGCGAGAACCACAAATGGGGCTCCCAACCCAGATCAATTTTGCGGCGAATGTAACTCACCGGACGCTCAATGTTATAATGATATTTGGAATACCAGCAGGCTACACCGGCATCATTAAGTGCCATACCCACTTTCAGATAGGTATAAAGTGCCAGTTCCAGGTTAGCGTTTTCCAGATCTAGCACCTGATTGGCAATAGAAATAAAGCGGCCTGGAGGGCTGAAGGTCAGGTTTTCCACGTCATCGCTCCAGAATTCGGCGATCCATTGATCTTCATAGCTCAGTCCTGGCGAATTTTTCCGGTACACCTCCAACGCCTGCTGATGCAATGGCGAACCGATTGCCTCGCTATATTCCAGCGGCGGCAAGGCTAATTTATCAGCTTCATTGATGGCGAAGGTACGCACCTTACCCCAATAGGGAAACAGCGCACCACTTTGATCAGGATACGTAGGCTTCCATTTACCAGGCCCATCCGGTGGAATGTAATCGGACGGGCGGGCATTACGGAAAGCTTCGTGACCGTAGTGATCGTTCGTCGACCAGTTAAATACAGCCTCCGCAACGCTTTGTCCATAGGTTTTGGAGCGTTCAAACACCTCTCTGGGGATTTCGCCAAGCGCCTGATTGTCAAAATTCGCTTCCAAAGAATGGATTCGAAAACGTACATCCGAAGGTACATGCGGAAAAAACTTTTTCATCAGGTAGCCGTAAGAAGCATTTACCACGGTTGGCCAGTGATAAACCGCGCCTCCATTGGCAACATCCGGAATGTCTAATCCTTGTGGTTTGTAAAGATGTTCAACCGAATTGTAACCAGGCATAGCGGAAACAACAGCTTCATAAGCCGATAAGCCCATATAGCCTAAAGCCCGAGGCGCCGGCCCAGGACGATACCCCTTCGCATAGCGATCTGCCAGCAAGTACATTCGGTTCCATTCGAGAGCAACTTCAGCAGAATAATCTTTTGCTTTAGCGGTTTCGAGTGAAAAACCTTCGTCGTCATTCACACAACCGGTAATGAGCAGCATGCCGGATGCAAAGGCAATAGTCAGAAGTTTGAGTACATGTTTCATCATGTTCTACGTTGGGATTTATAGGTTAATAAAATTTTCCGAAAGTATTGAGGCAAGCACATATGAAGGTTGTCCTTCCTAGGTACCTGACAATCAGGCATGAAGACGGCAATGTTTAACAATACGTTTAAACAAATCTCAGAAGCTCAAAAAAAGGGAAAACAAAAGAGGCTTGGGTCTTGAAAATCAGTTTTTTGCACACTATAAAGTCAAGACGGCGACTTTTTATGCAAATGTACTATCAGAGATGATTCATATGCAAGTTTTTTTGAAAATATTTTTTGTCGGACGGATTCCAAAAGTGCCGGAGGTCCCAAAATACTGGGCTTTGACAAAAATCACTCCGCACGGATGACTTTTATCATTCAGGAGAAAATGGGTACAGGCGTAACTTTGGGAACATGATTGAACAAATTCAATCTATTTAATTTCAAAAAATAAAACCAGTTACCATGAAAGTATTTGATCTCAGCGTTGGCGCAGTCATAGCCCGCTTTTATCTGATGATGCTGATCGTTATTGCAGCAGGATTTATTGGCCAGTGGTGGTTGGCGTTTTTTGCCCTCCCGGTTTTTTTAAGCATTATGTTTGGCTTAAAGCTCGGAAATTATAAGGAGCAGAAAAAAGAAGCTAATATTAAGCCCCTGGAAAGCAGTAATAAAGAAGCCAGAAAAGCTGGATAAAATCATAAAAAAGGTGACCGCATCATACACCGGTCACCTTTCAAATAGTATTTATCATATTACTTGCCCTTACCCTGGAGTAGCACCAGCACGGTGTAAAACATGATTTTAAAATCCAGGGCCAGCGACATATTTTCAATATAAAGTACATCAAACTTCAGACGCTGTAGCATTTGCTCAATGTTGGAAGCGTAGCCGTATTTCACCTGCCCCCATGATGTAATACCAGGACGCACTTTTAGTAAATGTTTGTAATGTGGAGCATGCTCGCTTATTAAGTCAATGTAATATTGTCGCTCGGGGCGTGGACCTACCAGACTCATATCTCCTCTTAGTACATTCCAGAATTGCGGAAGCTCATCGAGGCGCCATTTGCGCATCACCGCGCCCCAGGGAGTGCAGCGGTTATCACCGTCATGCGAAAGCTGAGGTCCGTTTTTCTCCGCATCGGTGTACATAGAACGAAATTTATATATAATAAAAGGAGCGCCATTTTGTCCAATACGCTCCTGCGCAAAGAAAATTGGTCCTCGCGACGAAAGCCGCACCCGCAGCGCAATGTACAAATATAATGGTGAAAGCAAGACCAGCATCACCAGCGAAACCCCAATATCAATAAGCCTTTTCACAAGTCGCTGCCACTTGGGCATGAGTTCCTGCCGGATTTCTATCAGAATCGCTCCATAGATATGATTCATTTTCACCGTGCCGAGCAGGATATCATACATATCAGGAATTATTTTTACCAACACCTGTTTATCATAATCGAATAACATATTTAAGATCTCGCGCAGGCGGTTGTGCTCAGAAGTTTCAATAGCGATAATTGCCTCCTCAATGTATTCATTATGAATTACTTCTGTAAGATTTTCGATCTTACCAAGTTTTGGCAGATGGGATTTCAAATCATTTTTGCTGTCGCCATTGGTATCAATAAATCCGATAAATTTATGCCCCAGACCTTTTTTGCGGCTGCTAATGTCTTGATAAAGTTCTACTGCATTTTGATTACCGCCTATCATAATCGTATTAAACGTGATCTGCCCGGCTTTCAGGCGGCGCGTGGCGCGGGTTAGAATGCTCATGCGTACAGTAGCGGTCAGTATAAAATGCAGGAAGAAAAGTGTAAAGAAAGAATTATAATAAGTAGTATAATTAGTTACAAAATCGTCTAAAATTAGAGTAAAAAACAGGAACATTACACCGAAAAAACTCAATAACAATGTTCTTGCAAAGGTTGCCATTCGCGACAAGCGGTAAATGTCTTTGTAATAATCAAAAATGGCATAGAAAAGTAACCAGCCGGTCGGGACCAGTATGATGCCATACCAGAAGTTGATGTCATTCAAGATGCTCCAATCCAAAGCTATGCCTTCCAGATATTTACGATAGAAGAAAAAGCCTGCCCAGGCAATCATAGCGGTAACAAAATCAGCGACCTTATACCAAAGGGTATGCCTCCGGCGGCGGCGCATCATGCTTTGCTTACTGTGTTCTTTTGTTCGGGCGGCATCAGCCATATTCAAAAGTGAACCAGTTTGATGTTGTCCAACCATACGTTGGCATTATTTTGAGTAAAATTGCCGTTGTTATTAGGTAAAATGGATTGAAACAAAATTTTATATTCGTCAAAACCTCCACCTGCAACCAACGGACTTATATTAAAATAAATCTTATTCCAATTATCGGAAGGAAGAAACCCGGGGTCGAAGATCGCCGTGCCGGGCAAGCCATTTTTAAAGCCCTGCACCCCAAAAATGACAGGTGCCTCCGATTTGTAATTCACTTCCAGATACACCCGGATGCCCTTACTGGTCAGATCCCGGTAAGTGCCAACGGTTGCCAGTTCCACGGCGGGATTATCTCTGTCTAGTTGGATGAATGCAGATTTTCCTTCAAAAGCGCCTTCGCTTACAATTTGAATTCGGTTAAAATCCGTTCCTGCACGCAAATCCCTGAAAACGTGCCCATTATCTTCAAAATTTTCGATAAATGCGAAACGCGCCTCGCTGCGGTAGCCGATCACAGGGCGGAGGGTATCTACCTCATTTGCACGCAAATCTACCTTGGTGGTAAAAGGCTGATAAAATGGATAGATTTCGGGGGTAGCCGCGATGCCATTATCTTTAATGCCAGCCTCTAGGGTAATGGTTTGTTCACCGGTGGCCAGAATGGGAATCAATGCGGGCAATGCATAGGCTCCCTGGAAATCACCATTGACCATGAGCCAGGCTTCGGTGATCTTGCTGGAATTGCTCCCCTGATTGCTGTTGGCATTTAGTTGAAATGGCGTTATATAAATATACGAGGGGATAGCTTCCTCCGGATTGATTAAATCGCAGGAAACAGGGAAAAGAATCAATGCAAAAAGAAATATATTGTAGATAGTTTTCATCTATAAGTGATTGGCTTCTAGTAATTCATTGCTCATTAATTCGGCTAATGCAATAATCCAAATAACCAACAACAATATTTTCAACTCAAAATAGAGATTCGTCTTTCAATTTCTTCCAGAATATCCTGAGCGACTTTCAAGGCGTTGTAACCATCTTCGATCGGTACGCGCGGTGTTTTATTTTGTTCAATGCTTTGCGCAAAGGTTACCAGTTCCATCTTGATGGCGTTTACCGGCTCTATTTCCGGCATATAGGCATGGATCATTTTTTTGCCCTGATTGGTATCTAGTTCCATCAGATTGGCATCGGCGGGCAAATTTGGGGCGTCGGCTTCAAAAAGTCGAACAATCTGAGCCTGTTTTTCCAGAAAATCGAGACTGATATAAGCATCCCGCTGGAAAAGCCGCACTTTGCGCATCTGCTTGAGCGAAATGCGACTGGCGGTAAGATTGGCCACGCAGCCGTTTTCAAATTCGATCCTGGCATTGGCAATATCGGGCGAATCGCTGACCACTACCACCCCACTCGCGCTGATAAATTTTACCGGCGACTTGACCATGCTCAATACGATATCAAGATCGTGGATCATCAAATCCAGGATAACCGATACATCGGTGCCCCGCGGATTAAAAACCGCCAAACGATGCGCTTCAATAAACATCGGATCGAGCTGCATATCCTCCAGTGCCAGCAGTGCCGGGTTAAAACGCTCTACGTGCCCGACTTGAACCTTGATACCATGCTGGTGGCTCAGCGCTACCAGTGCTTCGGCTTCTTCGATGGTTCGGGTCAGTGGTTTCTCAATGAAGATATGTTTTCCTGCGCGAATAGCCTGCGAGGCAAGCGCAAAGTGGGTGGTAGTCGGCGTCACGATATCCACCACATCCACGGCTTCGAGAAGTTCATTAAGGTGTTCAAAACGCTTGATTCCAAAGGTTTCGGCAATTTGCTGTGCTGTTTTGTCATCCGGATCAAAAAAACCGACTAATTCGTAAGTTTCCTGAGCCAGTTGAATACATTTCAAATGAATTTTACCCAGGTGCCCGGTTCCTAAAACCCCGATTTTCAGCATTTTTTACCTCAATTATTAGGTGACAAATTGGATTGTATGGAGCTGACGCTCTTGATTTTCAAAGTTTTATAAAATTCAAGTCTCTAAAAATCAATTAGATAGCTCAAAAATGTCTATTTCTGGCAAAAATACAAGAAAAATTTGACAAAATCTTTGTAAAGAAGAGATTTGGTTGGAAAGATGACAAAA
>CAZGAU010000102.1:0-19303 GCA_964523725.1 uncultured Saprospiraceae bacterium | reverse complement strand
CCCATGCCCATGATGCGCGCCGCCCGGTCGATGCAGTAATGCGCCTCCTCAGAAACCAGTACCGCCAGGTTCTCGTGATGCCCGTGTTCCCAGACTTCGGTGGGTGCTTTGGCTTTGCGTGCCGCCAGCAGCGCTGTGAGATTCGCCAGCGAACCGCCTGAGGTCATGATGCCCGCCGCGTTTGCATCGTAGCCGATTTTTGCAGCCAGCCAGTCGGTCACCACACGTTCCAGTGCATTTGACGACATGCCCATTTCATACACGCCGGTGCCATTGCTCAACACATCCGACATCAAGCCTGCCAGACCAGCCACCAGCGCTGGCACCGACACCTGATGCCCGATATATCGCGGATGATGCACGTGGATCGAATGCTGCAAAATATCTTTGAAAAGATTGAGCGGTTCGCCGGTTTTTTGAAAGTCTTGTTGCCAATGTTGTAACTCCTGTTCGGGTTCCCGATATGAAATGACCGGAAAATTGCGGTCGGTTTGCACTTTTTGCAGATGATCTGATAGAAGATCAATTAACTGATGTCCCCATTCCCGGAAATTCTGGACATCGTAGGCTTGTTCAAGCATGACAGAAGGAGTGATTGATTAATTGTATAGATTTTTACTTCAATAAGTTTGGCACATTTTAGAAATGCGCCAAACTCAATAAAATGTTTCTCCCGCTCGTGCCATTCTGCGCAGCAACGGACTACAGCGGTAGCGATCTTCGTGATAATTCCGGTACAAGGAATCGAGCATATCCACACATTCGGCGATGCCCCATTGGTCTGCCCATTGCAGCAGTCCTTTGGGATAATTCACGCCGGTGGTCATGGCCAGGTCAATATCTTTGCGGGTGGCAATACCCCAAAACACCGCATCTGCCGCTTCGTTGATGAGCATCACCACAATTCTGCGTACGATTTGCTCGCCGATCGCTTCATTTCTGGCGGGTACGGGTGGGGGCGCACTTTCAGCGTAATTGTAAAAACCACGCCCCGATTTCCTGCCCAGATAACCTGCTTCTACCAGGCGTTTTTGGGTAAACGAAGGCTTATAACGTGGATCGTAAAAAAATGCTTCGAATACGGTTTCTGTTACAGTATAGTTCACATCGTGCCCGATAAAATCCATCAGGGTAAAAGGTCCCATGCGAAAACCACCGATTTCCGTCATAGCCCAATCAATGGTCGCCACATCTGCAATACCTTCCTCCAGAATGCGCAAAGCCTCGCCGTAAAAGGGCCGCGCCACCCGATTGACAATAAAACCGGGCGTATCTTTAGCCAATACGGTTATTTTGTCCCAACTCCTAATAAGTTCGGTAACCTTTTCTAAAAATTCAGGCGCGGTTTGCACGGCGGGTACAATTTCTACCAGTTTCATGAGCGGAGCCGGATTGAAAAAGTGGATACCTATTACACGCTCTGGTTTCTCACAAGCAGCCGCAATCGCCGCCACCGAAAGCGAAGAAGTATTGGTAGCCAGAATGCAATCCCTGGGAGCAGCCTCCTGCAATTCTTTAAAAACTGCTTTTTTTACATCCAATTTTTCAACAATGGCTTCGATTACTAAGCCCGCATCGCGAAAATCGTCGAGTTTGCGTACAAACTGAAAGCGATTGAAAATCTCCTGACTTTCCGATTTTTTGATTTTTCTTTTATTGGCAAGCTTATCGAGGATGTTTTTCAGGTCTTCGGTAGCGCGCTTGAGCGCCTCGGGGTTGCTGTCATAAATCGTCACGGGATGCCCGGCCGTAGCGGCTACCTGTGCAATCCCCGTACCCATTGCGCCTGCGCCTATAATGCCTATTTTCATCATGTTCGGAAGAATATTTGGTTAGAAAGGTAAAATAAGCAAGAGTTCCGAATTTTTTAAAAGTTTTCTGCGTAAAAAAGGCGTCCGTTTTATACAAACAGGCGCCTGATATTTATACATTTTTCTAAAAACGGATCATTTAAGCGTTATACCAACTGGCCACAATCTTGATAGCTCGCAAGCCCATGTTTTGCCAGGTTCCGCCGTTCACGTCCACCCATTGCATGATCTCGTTGCCCTGTGCATTGGCGTTGGTGGAAAGCAAATAGTAGGTATTTTTAAACGTGATTTGCAAGGTGCTGCCATTAGCGCCGGAGCCATCTATACTGCTGCTGCTGCCGTCATTGCTATAGTACATTGGATTGTAATCGGCTACTGCGTAGCAATCTCCGCTGTAATTTACAGACAAACTTGCAGGAATAGGATTGCCCGCGAATGGCTTCCAGGTGAGCGGCGGCGTAGTCACTTTGGCAAATTGCAGGCAAGGAATGCCTCCAGGTTCCAAGGGCATGATTGCCCAATAATAACCTCCCCCATAATCAATATCCGAAATAGCCAATCCGGTCAATAAATTATAACTCGTCCCATCCGTGCTCATTTGTACGACATCGCCGGTTTCTGATACATACATACAATAGCTTCCAGATGTACCGCAAATTTGGGCGGCCTGCTTTGTCGGTTTTTTCATTTCGTTCCAGGTGCCATCGCCGGGGCTCCAGAAGATTTTTGCGCCACCGTTGGGGTCGGGGATTGTGGAGATGACCCAAATCGTGCCATCTGCGGAAACGCCAAGATCAAAAGCAAATCCGTTGTCAGATTTGGTAACCAATGTGTTTGTACTGGGGTCCAGGGCCTGAACCTGATTGTCTGCGCCAATCACCCAGGCTAGATAGTTGTTGCCAAGAGCCATGAACATGAGGTTTTTAATGGTGAATCAGAGAAAATATCGGATTCAAAAATAAGAATTTGGAACGAGCGGAGGTAGTAAATTATTTTTTCTTATAAATATTTTTATACCTGATAATCAGTGATTTATGAAAAAAAGGACGCCCGAACTGCTCTGCCGAACGCCCTCGACTCTAAAGCATGAAGTATTAATTCTTTTTGGTATTGGGATTAAGGTAGAGGGTAGAGGGACTCCAGCATTATATTCACATCTGTCTCTTTACCCCTCTACCTTTTGCCAGGCTTCAAACACTCTGCGCATCGACTCGATGTGGGTATGATTTTCATAAATGCGGAGCCAGTCTTTAAACGTCATCGTACCGTTTTCCGGATGCTCGATGGTGTGTTCCCAGACTTCGTCGGGCAGGTTTTTGATCAGATTATAACTCATAGTTCGCAACAAGCGAAAAAGTTCCAGCGCGTCCTCAGTTGATTGTTCGTGGTAGTTCAGATTTTTTGCCCAGGCTTCCTGGTCATAAGCCATCACGGTGCTGCCCGGCTCGACGATAAATTTGCGACACCTCGCATATGAATTTGCCTCACTATCAGCTAAATGTATAATATTTTCATGGATTGTCCATTTGCCGGAGGGTGGGCGCCACTGCCACATCTCGCGCGGATATTGGGCCAACGCCGCTTTGATTTTGTCATAAGCTTTTCCATAGCTGGCGATCAGGCGCTGGCGATCTGCTTTGCTCATCGGCGCCAGCGGAATTTCCATCTTGATGTCGGCACGTTGGTAAGGGCTATCCGGCTCCAACGGCAGCTCCAGAAAACCGTACTTTCGGTACATGGCAATGGCTGGCGCGGCGTGTGTGGTGTTGGAATACAAAATCATTCGGGTTGCACCCAGCTCGCGGGCTTTTTCCATGATGGCTTCGCACAGGCTTTTTCCAAATCCCTGCCCCCGAAAGCGTTTATCCACGGTCAGTTTGATCATTTCAAAAGTCTGATCGTCCACCTTTTGCATGGAAACCGTGCCAATAAAATCATCGCCTTTTTTGGCCATGAGGATGGCGCCGCCGGGTTGCAGGATATATTTTTCGGGTTGCATAATAACCTGCGCATCAGCTTCTTCCAGGGTGAAATTTTCTTCGATCCAGGCCCGGTTCATCCGTTCAAAAACGGATTGCCATTCCGGCTGATAATCAATAATTTGCAGCATAAGTCGAGTGATTTAAGGGTTTAATTCTTCTACTTCGTTGATATAATAACAGTGCTCGAAGTGCTTCATGCCGATTTTAGGGTAGTAGCCCTGCGCCTTGGGAGCTGCCAGCAGCAAGAGTTTTCCTTTACCGCAGACCAACTTCGTCTGACGAATTAATTCTTTACCGATGCCTTGATGCTGGAAAGCCAGATCCACCGCCAGGTCGGACATATAGGTGCAAAATGCAAAGTCGGATAGCGAGCGGGCCACGCCGATCAGCTTGCCATCGAGGCGGGCGGTCATGATCAGGTTGGCGTGTTTCAGCATATTGGCGATGCGTTCAGGGTCATCGATCGGACGGCGTTCACCAAGCGTAGAGCGTTCCAGCACATCCACGAATTCCGCTGCGCTCAGATCATTTTCGATTTGATAGGTGATATTCATGCTTTTAGGTGCAATGTTTTTTTTTAAGTAAATGATTTTATTAAAAAAAGAGCCAATTATTATGTTCACTAAATAAAATCATAATTGTTTACTCTTCACGCGACCTTGGCGCTCTTACCAAAGTGGCAAACCGGGACGAAACGCGATAAGCCGGAGTCACTTTTGGTAATTTTTTAATTTTTAATCCCTTGTTTACCAAGTATAAACTTCCAACAATGCACAGAAATGCCAGCGCTACCATTAGATTCAGCTTTTCACCCAGCATCCACCAGCCCAGCAATACTGCCACCAGCGGATTGATATAAGAGTGCATCGACACGATGGTGATCGGCAGCTTTGACAAAGCGTAACCGTAGGCGGCAAAAGCCAGCAATGAACCAAATACAATCAGGTAAAGCAATGCGCCCGCCATTTCCTGCGACCATTTCGCTTCGCTCCAATCGTCGAAGAAAATGCTGAGGACAAAACAACCCAGCCCGCCGAAAAACATCTGCAGGCCGGCGTTGAGAATCGGGTGACTTCTAGCTTTCTGTTTTTTTATGAACACGCCGCCGCTCGCCCAGCCCAGCGCCGCGAGAAAGATCATCAAAGTGCCGGTGGCATATTGCGGATCGGTCAGTAAAATCAGGTTGTCCCGGAATAGCACGACCATGCCCATCACGCCCGTGAGCACGCCCAGCCACACCAGTGCGTTGGCTTTCTCGCTGCGGTTCACCGCCAGGTTGATCAGTACCACCCAAAGTGGTGACAAGGAAGCGATCAAAGCCGCGATGCCCGAGGGTACGTACATTTCAGCCCAGCCAACCAGCCCGTTGCCAATGGTAATGAGCATTAAACCGGTGACCGCCTGCCGCCAGATATTGGCCCAGCCGCCCAGTTCTTGTCTTTTTGCGAACAGCATAAAAGCGCCCAGGATCAAGCCTGCCGTAATCTGCCGGAAAGCTGTGAATAAAAACGGCGGAAAGTGTCGTACGCCAATGAGCAGCGCCACGTAAGTAGTGCCCCACACGATGCAAATAAATGCCAGCGCGAGATAAGCCAGTCGGGTGTTTTTCATTCTTTTCAGTTGAGGCGTTGAGAAGTTTAGCGGTTGAGTTTTTTTAACTCCTGACCTCCTAAGCCTCTCAACTCTTTTGGAAATTTTATTGCAAAATAATCTGATTCGGCGAACTAAAAACAGATGCAGATTTGTTAATTTTGAGCATAACAGATTTTCAGGAAAGCTGGAAGAGGGAAGTCAGAAGTCGGAATCATATGATGTCTGCCATCTGGCATCAAATTTCTGGCATCAAATTCCTTATTTATGACCAAATCCAATGTTCAAGAAGATTTTCTCTACCAGCAGGTCGCCGACCGCATCGAACAGATGATTCGGCAAGGCGCTTTAAAAACTGGTGATAAATTGCTGTCTGTCAGAATGTTGAGCAAAGAACAGGGCATTAGTATGAGCACCGCGTACCAGGCGTACACGCAGCTGGAGGCGCGGGGTTTGATCGAATCCCGCCCGAAATCGGGTTATTATGTAAAATTTCATCCCACCAAAATCCCGCCGCTGCCAAGGGTGACCAAACCAGAACCTATTGAAAACGAGATCAGTCTCTCCGAAATGATTGCTTCGGTGTTCAAAGACATCGCTTCGGATGCGATCATTCAATTCTCGGTAGGCGCGCCGTCTTTGGACTTATTGCCAACGGCAAAGCTGAATAAAGCGGTGATGCACGCTTTGCGCGATTCCAAACATCACGGCATCAATTACGAACATATACAGGGTAATCCAGAGTTGCGCGCGCAGGTGGCGAGGCTGGCCTTCAACTGGCAGGGCACGATCAACCCCGATGAAGTGGTCATCACCTCTGGCTGCATGGAAGCGCTGGTCACTTGCCTCAAGGCAGTCACCAAACCCGGCGATACTGTCGCGGTGGAAAGTCCAACCTATTTTGGCATTTTGCAAGCTCTGGAAAGTCTGGGTTTAAAAGCCCTGGAAGTTCCGACCTGCCCGGAATGGGGTCCGGAACTCGATTTTCTGGAAGATGCTTTACGCAAATTCAACATCAGCGCCTGCGTGTTTGTGCCAAATTTCAACAATCCCCTGGGTAGCTGCATGCCCGATGACCGCAAGCGTGAGCTGGTGGAAATGCTTTATAAATATAATGTTCCCTTGATCGAGGATGATATTTACGGCGAAATGTACTTCGGCGAGCACCGCCCCAAAACCTGCAAATCCTTTGATACCGAGGGGCTTGTGATGCAATGCAGTTCTTTCTCCAAGTCGCTGGCGCCAGGCTACCGCGTCGGCTGGGCGCTCCCGGGCAAGTGGACGAAGCAAGTCACGCACAACAAGCTCATTCATTCGATTTCCACGCCGACCTTGCAGCAGGCCGCCATTTCGTATTTCCTGGAAAACGGTAGGTATGAATTGCACCTGAAACGTTTGCGCAAGTCCCTGCACACCCAGTTTTTGCGCTATTTGCAAGCCATCCAGGAATATTTCCCCTGCGAAATCTGCATTTCCCGGCCCGAAGGCGGTTTTGTATTGTGGATTGAACTGCCCGAGTGCATCAACTCCTTTGATCTGTATCGCCAAGCCATCAAAAAAGGCATTTCCTTTGCACCCGGGCAGATTTTTTCTACCCAGGGCAAGTATTGCAATTTCATGCGTATCAGCTTCGGGCGCCCGTTTGATGACCATGTGGAGCGGGGAATTGAGGTTTTAGGAGGATTGGTGAAGAAGTCGTTGTGATGGTTGCGTCATTACACAATTTAATGACATTCTCAAGTGCAAAAATATATACCAAAAACATAGTTGGGGGTATTTCCATACACAATTAGAGGTACCCCAAAGTATAATTAGGGGATATCCAATACCTAATTCAATTATGTGTAGCATATAATTGAGGGGGTCTCGAAATATAATTAGGGGTATTCCCGGGTACAGTTAGGGGGTATCCAATACCTAATTCAACTATACTCCCGAGGGGGGTAAACTATACCAAAAACATAATTGGGGGTATTTCGATATATAGTTAGGGGTATCTCAAAGTATAATTCAGGGGTATTCAATATACAATTGAACTATATGCTGTAGGGGGGTGAATTATACCCGAAATGTAATTGAAGATACTCTTCTCCCACAATCGTGGAAGAAAAGTAGTGTTATTCCTGTTAAATCCTAGCCTTAGCTATTGCTTCACGATTTTCCATTGGGCGACAAAATCTTTTGCCCGGATAGTAAGAATATACGTACCTGCCTCCTGCGCACGGATGTCTATCGAGGTACTCACATCCGGCATGGACTGCCGAAGTAGGCTCCTGCCGGATAAATCAAATAGCTCGACGATAGCGCCGGGAAGCGCCTCCCGAAGCTGGATATTCAATCGATCCTGCGTAGGATTGGGAAAGACCTGCGTTTGCTGCACAAAAGCATCGGTCTTTGCCAAATCATTACTCGCTGCCGCAGTAGCAGCCTGCTCACCGATAGCCCGCAGTGCAGCTTCATCATTGCCCTCGCCAACGAGCATAGTGACTACCTTGCGCTGGATGCGATTGCCGGTGGCATCGTAGATGTATTGGATGTTGCTTTGAGCAGAAAGGCTGGTATAGAATAAAAATAAACACAAATATGATATGATTTTCATAGTTTTTATTTTGAATCGAAGTTTAATTATACAAATAAGCCATTCTTTAACCTGAAAATAAGATTTGGTCATATTCCAAGTAAGCATTTGATAAACGATGTTCGTTTATCCATTTACTTTTACCTACATTACAGCCTCCAGCAACAATGTAAAAAGACTTATTGCTGGAAAATAATTCAAAAACCTTTCGATTAAAGCTATTATATTCTTTAAATTTAATGGGACTGATATCTGTAATTTTAAGATTTATACCATCAAGATTGCTGCTTATATCAACATAAGTAACATCCCAAAATTCAATATCTATGGTATAACTATTTTCGTTTGTAGCCAAATTATCCATTTCATCAGTGGACATTTCACTTCTTAGTAAAAGAATATTATGACTTACAGTATAAGCCCATAATCTAAAGGTTCTTTCTGATTGATACCCCATACTCTAAAAAGGTTTGTTCACAACTTTATAAACTCCATCAATTAATTTATAAAAGGTTGTCCTATTAAGCGCTCCTGGTGTATTGTAAATTGTGTATAACTCCCAATTAGTTATATTGCCTAAGGTTACACGTTCGCTTGGATTAAACATACTGTATCGAACTTTTGAGAAGTTTGTCAAATCAAAGTGAAGTTTATTTGTTGAATTTTCAATTGCAGATCTAATTTCGTTTGGTCTGAACCCCCCATTAGTGAACTGCCTATAAGTCTTAGCACCTATACTTTGAGCGAATTGATTCAACCCTTTGTTTAGTCCAAAAGCAAGATCATCTCCTGAACTAATTAGTGCCTTCGCAGCGGTGGCTCCCGCCGCATTGCTAGCCTTTACCAGTTCAGCTGTAGTTGTTTGTAATCGTCCCTGAAAGACCGTTTCGACAGTCTGTACCGTAGAAGGCGCTATGCCTTCTGCTTTAAGAATAGCAAGCTCTTTGGCAGTAAGGGTCGTATATCTATTAAAATTACTCCAACTAATTAAGCCTAATTGCCGAGCCGCATTTATTCCTATAGCCCCTGCACCGCCAACTCCACTCGAATTCAGTAAATTACCTGCTAGATAACCTGCCCAATCCCCACCCGTGCTTAGGTTATTTAAATGCCCATTAATGGCATCTATTCCCAAGTTGAGAGATGCAGTCAGTGCTATACCTCCTATAGGGTTCACTACACTGGTAGCCCCGCCAACAAATCCAGCGCCAAAATAATTTAATCCTTCGGCAAAACTACCAACTTTCCCCCAATTACCCCATAAATTTAGCCCACCACCAATAAGACCCCCAATTCCCATAGCTATGAGAACTGGGTTTTCTCCATCAGGATCATTGTAAGAAAGTGGGTTATTGAAGGCATAGGTGTAGCGATTATAGGCTTGGGTATCATATGCATCTACCACAAAATTATCCGGGCTGAGCATTCGGTTCAGCAGTGGGTCGTACAGTCGCCCGTTCATATTGATGAGGGCAAACTGTGGCAGTTGCTCGTGTCCGGTGTAGCCTCGGTATAGCCAGGAAGGTACGCTTGGTACACTGCTGTATGCCCAGGTACTAGGGTTGCGCTGCCGTCCCCAGGCATCGAAGTTTTGCTCTGCTACTACTGTACCCGAAGCATTGGTCACCGTCAGTATCGAGCCTAAGTGGTCGGTATAAGTGTAGTAGTAAGTGTCGGTTCCGCTCTGTCGCACCACAATGGCATTCAGCCCATCGCCACAAGCAAGGTAGTGAATATCCTGCGTCACGCCGCCGCTGATATTTCGTTCAAAACCTGTATCTATGAAGTAGCGGGTATAGACATTACTGCCACTTTGGGTGAGTACTGTTTTTTTACGCTGAAATTCCGGTCCGTACGTGAGCGTAAGTACGTAATTGTTTTCGGTAATGGTATTAGGCTGCTGGAAGGAGGAAAAAGTAATATCCTGTTGTAAGGTGCTTATATTACTTCCTGAATTGGTAACTTGTGTAACCGCGTGAACTCGATTGACATCATAGGTGTAGGTGCCGACATCCGTTTTAGTATTGATATTTCCATTTCCGTTTGTCGTATATTGAACTGTCATTGCTGACAATCCAGTAACTTGCGACTGCGTTAAGCGGTTAATATTATCATATTGAAAACTTTCTGTTCTGCCTTTAATAGCGTCTATGCGGCTACTTAGATTTCCGGTTACCATACTAAAGTTCAAGGTTAGATCCTGCACTGTTCCAGCCTGATAGCGGTTGATGACTCCATAATTGTTATAAGTAACAGTGGAAGCTATCCCATTCCCAAGTGTATAATTAGTAGTTTGACCAAAAGCATTGATATTGCCGGTGGAATAAATGGTGATGGTATTCGCACCATTTTTCACATTGGTCAAATAACCATTTGAGTCATAATTTTTATTAATCGCAAAACCAGATGGGTAGGTAACGGAAGTTACATCACCATACGTATTGTAAGCGAAACTGGTCGAAAAATTAGTACCATCAATTTTTTCGGTTACCTGCGTGGGGCGACTATATATATCATAAGCAAATTCCTTTGTGATACCGTTGTAGCCAGTTGCCTTCTTTAATTGATTTAATCCATTGCCAGAGGTAACATATTCGTAGGTAACACTCCCTGTTCCTTCGGGAACGGTTTGAGAAGTAATTCTTCCTAGCAAATCATATTGCATCTGGTGCGTATTGCTCCTTGCATCTATCTGCGATTGTAGCTCTCCATAAGCATTATACTCATAGGTAGTCGTTCCAGCATTTTTATCCACTAATTGTGTTTGCCTCGCATAAGCGTCATATTGCATTGTGACAACATCTACACCTTCGATTGTGATTTTCTTTTGGTTGCCATGGCTGTAATATTCAATGGACATGTCAACAGTAGCATCAGAAGTGGCAATCACTTTACCGGTCGCATCAGTGGTTTTTGTTGATACAATGTTTGGGGAAACCCCCGTATTGGTAACTGTAACCTTAGTATTACCATTCCCTGTGGAACTATCGTAGCTATAGAGAATTGTCTTAGCTCCATCATTTGTGCTTTGTATCCTATCCCTTGAATCATATCCATACGTTGTAACTATTGCATTTCCACTTGAATAAAAAGGCGTTGTGGTGGTTCTAATTTGTCCTCGGGCAGTATAGGATGTGACGGTTGCAATCGTTTGACTATTATACCCTTCTGTTTCTGTTTTCCGTTCTCGATCATACAGGTCATGCCATGTTTTGATATCTGGTTTACCAGGGTGTTGTATATGCGTATAATAAATGGCATTATTGATAGTCGTAGTACCAGTACCATCACCAGTTTGCACATCCCAATTGTAAGTAGTAGAAACGCTATAGCCTTCCGACATTGTTGTTTTTTTCAAACGTCCGAAAGCATCATATTCGTTATAGGTTGTCAGCCCATCAATACCAGTTATTTCCAGAGGCTGTCCCCATTTTGGATCATATTTAGTAGCCGTTTCCTGCGCAAGCGGGTTGATAATTTTTGTCACAAATCTACCCTTCAAGTCGTATTCATACTCTGTAATCCTACTTGTCAAACCACTCGCTGATAATGTGACACTTTCAATATTACCGTATGAATCCGACACATAAGTATTGGTAACCTGCTTAGCTAATCCAAAAAAATCTGTTTCACCAGTCATAAATCCAGTAGTCGAATTATAGGAACGATCAATTGTCTTTGTGAAAGCAGAAGAACCAGTTCTAGTCTTGGTAATCGTGATTCGGGTGGGTTTATTCTCCATCCATGAACCATAAGTGCCAAACATTGAATAGGCGGTTGTAATAGTCTCAATCCCTGAAAGATTGATAACTTCCTGTGTAATATTTCCGTTAGCATTA
The DNA here is from genome assembly GCA_964523725.1 of uncultured Saprospiraceae bacterium. Lineage (GTDB taxonomy): Bacteria > Bacteroidota > Bacteroidia > Chitinophagales > Saprospiraceae > JADJNW01. The sequence continues at coordinate 7,503 of CAZGAU010000102.1, read as the reverse complement.
TAAGTATAGCTGGTAGTTGTGGTACGAGTATTATTCAATTTGTCCACTTCTGTCATTCCATCTAGCCTATACCAAAATCTTTTACTCCCAAGATCAACAAAGTTATTTGTATAAGTTATTTCTAAATCTGGATTTAGTTCACCAAAAAGCTTCGTAGTTTGTTTTTTTAATGCATTAGCATAAAAAGTCGTATTTAGTTCAAATTCAGAAACACTATCATATATAGTTGAACCAACATCATTAGAAGCAATTAATTTCTTAAAGCCTAAAAAGCCTCTGCCTTGTAGATGTAATTTCGCTTCTTGATAGCTATATGTAGTTATATTATTTGAACTCCTTCCATCCGGCACTATTACTTGATGAACCATGTATGCTGCCGGCTTTATATCCATCACCGGAAAAATACTGCTGGTGCCTTTTACATAGAAGGAACCTCCTTCTGTCAAAAGCTTATACCTAAATTCAGTAGTGTGGTTAAAACCATTTAAAATTTTATGCAAAAGATAATTTTTACCATTTGCGTTAAAGTGTAATAATCGAGAACTCCCACTTTGGGGATCAACGTCAATAATATCATTTTTGCTATCCCCATTAAAGTCGCCGACAATTATCGTTAACGGGCTAGCGCTATCAGTATATTGTTCTCGATAAAAAGCATCTCCTTTACTAAAATAAAGCTCTATTTTAAAGCCTCCTGAAGAAAAGGTATGATAAATATCTGTCAACCCATCACCATTAAAATCTCCACACCTTATCTTGGATAAATTAACCGGATTGGGTACATTCACAAATGTGAAATTATTTGTTTGGAATGATATGCCTGTCGAATAAGCAATTTGCCAAACATTTGAAGAAGATTTAGTTAGTAAGTCCGTCTTATTATCTCCATTAAAATCTCCTAAGTATATCTCATGAGAACTAGTCGGATAAGAGGAAGTGTATAAAACTTTAGTTTCATACCTGATTCCAAATCCCCCAGTCTTTTTTACAAAAGTAACTACTTTACAAGTAGTACCTATAATATACATGAGGTCTTCGGTACCATTACCATCAAAATCCAATACGAACACTTGATCAGGATACCCACTAAAGTCCAATCGAAACGGTTCGCCTAAAGATGCATTTCTAAAAATAGGATAATTAATTTCACTTGGATTTTTGAATGGAAAAGAAAGGTGTGGATTAGGTTTAGTGTTATCACCAGATAAAGTAATATAATCTACCAACCCATCTCCATCAAAATCACCTTCAATAACCGATGGTCCGTTTGGGTTTGGTACATTAGCATCCCAGAGATAATAAGTGGGAGCTGCAAATTCATGATCTGCTATTTTAGCAGTAGCATCCCCGTTAAGACGAGTAATGATAATTTTATCTAAAACCCCTAAATTTATTCTCGTCCACAAAATATCGTCCCTTGAATCTCCATCAAAATCCGAACCAGAGTAAAGTCTAAAATTTTTAGAGGAATTACCTAACCAATTTGCCGCAATGGATATGTTTGGAGAAGGTGAATTAAAAAAGGCGTTGGAGGATTTCGTATAAATATTGAAAACTTGATATCGCCTTAATCCTGTATCACTAATATCATAACTAGCGACCATTATATCAGTGATACCATCCCCATTATAATCCCCTGCATTATATTCGTGACCAGAAAAACCAAACCCGAAGGTCGTAGAACTTACAGATTGAAAAGCAACACCGCTATCTCCATATTTAAGTCTAGTTGAATTTAATTGAGACCCGTCACTTCCATACTCTATTACTTCTTGCAAATAAGAGTGAATATTATCTTTACCATATTTGAATTCGTATTCTTTATAATTCTGCCCTTCCGTTTTAATCTTTATTTTGCCAAGTAGCACAGTTTGATTAATAACTGATCCCGCAACTGCAGTGAAGTTATCATCATCTCTTGTTTCATAGATAAAAGTGACTTCATTATATGGTTCTAAACCTGTTATAGTATTACGTGTATAAAAAATTTTGCTTATCCGAGATTCTCGATCACTACTAACTTCGTAATGGAAATCTACCTGATTCCCAAACTTATCATACATGCTACTTAATCGCCAATATATTACTGTATTACCATCAGCAGCAAGCACTCTTGATTCATTAGTGCCTCCATATTCAAGAGTTATACCATTTTTAGTCTCAACTTTAAACCATTCAGGTCCATAGCTATGGGTTGTCCAAGAAGTTATTTTCGAAAAAGTTTCACTTTCTGTACGATATTCTGCAGCATTTGCGCCATATGTACCATTGAACAAAATCAGTCTATTACCATCTAATGAAAATCTATCTGAATTTTGTAGCTGTACAGCTTGCGCCTCATTATCTAAATAAATATTTTTATTATCTCTTGTAATTGCTGATAAACCCGATAAATGCCATCCCATACCCAAAATACCATTACCACTTTGACTATTGTAAACAATTGCGAGATTAGGCTGCATAGAGTTTGTACCCGCAGGAAGGTTAATGGGGAAGGTATAATTTGCAGCTCCTGTAGCACTTACATTGTGACTACCAGGAGTGAAGCCTACTGGCAAAGAGGTATTTATACTTCTATTGAAGGTAGCATCTGTGAATAGCCCACTGCTATAATCTGCTGGGCTTACAAATGTCTCATCAATACGTGCATGCATCCTGTTTCCTGAGGTCGCTGTATATTTATACCCAGGAAGCATTTTGATATAATCATTCGCTATATACTCTTTGTTACCAGAATCAGGCGTATTTAATATAATTTGGCTGTACTGTGCATTGATCGCAGATACAACAAAAAGAGCTAATATGATAGAAGAAAAGATAGCTCTGATAGAAGCTAGTACTATTTTCATTTTGGTTAATTTTAGAACCTCAGAATGAATGGAAAACAACTACAACCTTTTGAATATGAATATCAGATAATAAAGGAATCAGTTTTCAGGCTTTCCCTTTCGCGCTTCAGAGAGCTGCTTTTCAAGGTTTTCAATCCTTTTGTTCAATTCCAGGATATACAAGGTAAGTTCTTCGATCTTCTCTAATTGTTTCAAAGAAAGCTCACCCAAGCCGATTCCATTTTCTTCTACTTCTTGCGCAGAAGGGATGTTAGGAAGGTGTTGGTTTTCGTCAATATACTGTTGAAGCTCTTTAAGGGAAAGCAAATCATAATCCTTTTCAAATACATAATCGGGGAACGCATTAAGCGTTACTTCGACTTCTCGTGCAAATACTTTACCGCTGCCCATGACTTGGAAGTTTCGAGTGCCGTTTAGAGAAACTGCCAGGGCTGTACTGGCAGCATTGTCTATTTTCTTTTCGAGATAACCATCCCTATGAAAATAAAGAGATCGAGAAAAAAGCTCTGTTCCACTACCATCCCTAGGAGTAATATAAAACGAATAGTCCCCAGTTTGCCAACCAGCATGAATGACAAACCTGTTAGAAATGCCTGTATTAATGATTTCCAACCCATCGGCAACGCCAACTGCACCACGTGCACTATATATAGAATAATCATTTCTATCCTGTGCATATGAATATATTCCATATCGCGTTCCTGTGCCAGCCGAGCTTAGATAAGAATAAATCCCATATTTTGCCGAAGAACCCGAATAGTAATTATCTATTCTTAATGCATAAGGTGAAGTAGAACCTGAATTGTAGACCCGAAACTTATAAAGTGAACTTGAAGATGTTCCCACAGAACCAATGCCAGTAGTGGTGTTATTGCCATCCCAAGTTTGGGAAAATAAGCCATTGGAGGTAAAAAAAAGACATAGAACAACTAATACTCTTATGAGTTTCATAATCAATCAGTTTTTGGAATTAAGATAATAAAAATTTAGCTATGCCAAGGCATAAATCTCTTTTACTTCAGTGTTGTTGGTGTTTGTTTGGAAAGACTTTACAAAGGTAATAGGCAATTATCTATGAAGCAAATAATTTAACATTTGGGACGTATTAATTTTTCCCCAACTATCACTACTTCTTTTTCTTTAAATCCATATCTATTATCATAGCAATTTTCATAATGTAAGATATGAACATTAAATCCTTCTTTCTTTATTCTTTCTTTTAGCCCTTCAACGGAGTAAATTCTGACATGATCTTCTTGACCAAAATGTTGTAATCTTTCGGCGGGAGTCTGAATAATCGGATTTTCATAAATGCTACCTTCTTTAAAAGGTGTCTGGAATAAGCATTTTCCTCCATCTCTCAGAATTCTGAAAAGTTCCTGGATTGCCTCAGTATCTTCCGGGATATGTTCTAACACATGAAAGCAAATAATCAGATCATATTCTTCATCCGGTTCGTCTATTTTTCTAATATCTAATTTTTTATCTGCATCAAAGTCGCCATTATAATCGGATGTAATATAAATAATATTCTCCCTGTTTTTTAATTTTTTGGAAATAGCGCTCATTGGGGAAAAATGTAAAACCTTTTTCCCTCCTGCCTTTAATTCTGCTTGTAAAATTTCCCATAGCCGCCTCGTCCTAGGCAAACTCCCACAATTCGGACACAGTAAATCACCAGTGGATAACTTTACAAATTTCGATAATTTAAACGCACAAATATTACACTCATAGTGGCTTCCCATATACCTCAGCGCGACCATTTTTCTGATCAAAGCCTGATTGCGGTGGAAAAACCTGGTAGGTATAAATTTCTTTGCTAATTTTTTAATAGATTCGTAGTTCATCTTTTTGGAAAGTTTTCCATTATATAGTTATTAAGAGAATTAGAATATTCTGAAAATCTTGATCTACAGGATTATATCCTACGGATTTGAATATAGTTTTACGTTTTTTGAATAAGCCAAACGTCCTGTTCCGGTTTATTATTAATAATTTTCCCTGGTATATATTCTACTATTTGAGCATAATTTTCAAAAAAACTTCTCATGAAAGAAGGAGGATGAAAAGTGCCAAAAACTCTATGACCTTCTTTCACTTTATCTCTAATTATCAATTTTCCCTGGTCATATTTTTTTAGCTCTTCGCTGGACAGAATGTTCCTGAAAGCTTTCCCATGTGTAGTCAAAAGTATTATCCCATCTTTCTTTGTAATCCTTAATAGTTCCAACATCCAATCATGATGAGATTGTTCGGAAAGATGAGTAAAAATCGAAATTCCATATATTATATCAAAAAAATCATTTTCATAATTCAAAGGTGGATTAATCTTATTTACGTCAAATTCTACATTTTCAATATTTTCTCTGCACCATTTTATGGAGTGCTCGTTGTAGTCTGTACCATAGATTTCACACGACTTATCCAATATATTAGGTAAATGACGAACGATTCTGCCGGGACCGCATCCCCAGTCTAATATTCTAATATCTCTCAGCTGTTTATGCTTTTCAAGCATACCCATGATCCAAGTTGCGGTGTCATACCCGTTAGAGTAGTATTTTTCATAATCTAAATGAAAAGACTCGTATATTAGATAGTCAGGTGGAAGTTTGACATCCGGATGCGCTTTTAAAAAAGCAGTATTTCTTTTCTTTCTTGTAATTTTCTGAATAAAAAATCTCACAAAATCGAGATAGTAAAGTATACCTATTCGTCGCAAAAAAGCAGATAAATCACCTTTGTTCATAAATGAATTCGAATTTACCCAATGAAATCATATCCCAAAGATACGCCTTCAGGTGAGGGATTTGAATATAGAACCAGAAATTTGAAAAGCACCTTACAATTTTCAATCCAGTTTTTCCAGCCGCTCGATCAGGCGAGCCGAGATACGCAGGAAGTCCATTTCGGTGATGATGCCCACCAATTCTTCGTTTTGCACCACCGGCAGGCAGCCGATTTTCTTTTCCCGCATCAAGTGCAAGGCTTCCACGATGGTGGCTTTCGGGCCTATGGTGATCGGTTCTTTGATCATGATATCCTTGACCATGGTGACTTCCTCCTGACCGTTCATCCGGCTTTTGCGGGCAAAATGGCGCAGCAGCAGGCGGGAGGTGATCAATCCGCTCAGGCGCCCCTTGGAATCTTCCACCGGCATGTAGCGAATGCGCCGCCAATCCATCATTTCGGCTACCAGATCGATCAGATCGTCTTTTTGTACGGTGAACAGATCGGTTTCCATAAACTCCTCCACGCGGAGTTTGCCGGGACGGTAATCGTCGAGGTCGCCCAATTCAGGCATTTCCCAGGTGTGCACAGGCATTTCCTTGGTTTGATTTTTGATAATACTGGCGGTCATGATGGACAAAGCTTCATCGCGGCCGCATTCTTTCAATAATTTCGTGTAGGCGCGCAATTGCCAGCGAGCGCCGGTCATATGATTTTTGGCCCGCGCTTCGATGATGCCCAGGTATTTGTCGATATCGGCCGTATCTACATTGCGCATTTCCAAGCCTTTACGAGCCATGGGGATCAATTCGTGCCGGATCAGATCAGCCACGGTGATCTTTTTGTCGTTGAACCAGGTAAATTTGGTATCCATGCCGTAGCGGGCTGCTTTGGCAAAATTGTCGCGTACGTCTTCCCAGGAAAGTTTTTTGCGAATGTCTTTGCAATGGTCGTACAATCCCACCATCGCGCCCAGCCAAAGCGCCGCATTGGCCACGGCGTCCACCGAAGTTGGCCCGGCGGGCAGCACCCGGTTTTCGATGCGCAGATGCGGCTTGCCATTGGGACTGATACCATAACATGGTCGATTCCAGCGATAAACGGTCGAATTATGCACCTGCAAAGCGCGGAGCCGCGGGGTTTCGCCTGTTTCAATCAATTGCAGGGAATCTTCTTCTACATCGGCACTCAGCAGCACCCGGAAACGGGCGATGTCCTCTTTGTAAATCTGAAGAATTGAATCTTCCAGCCAGCCCGAGCCAAAACTCACCCGCGGGCTGCGCTCGCGCATATGATCGTGCGTGGTGCGTACGTCCAGCGCTTGTTGGAACAGGGCAATCCGGCTCTCGTGCCAGAGGCGTTTGCCAAAAACGATAGGGGAGTTGGCAGCAACAGCCATCACCGGAGCAGCGAGCGCTTGGGCGATGTTGTACATGCAAACGAAATTATCCGGTGACACCTGTAAATGCACTTGAAAACTCGTATTGCAAGCCTCCAGCAAAGGCGAATCGTGCTTTACCAAAAGCTCATCGATACCCATCAGCCGCAGTTCGTAAGCCGTGCCAATCAATTGACTGTTAATGGCTTCCATCAGCGCGAAATAGCGAGGCTTGGGCGTCAGGTTACTGAGTTCCAGATCAATTTTCCGCAGCGTTGGCAGGATACCGGTCAGCACCACATCGGCTTTCCATTTTTTGAGTGCCTTGCGAATAATATCAATGTATTCCCGATTTTCTTTTTCCATGGCACTCAGGCACTTGCCAGAGAATTCGCGTGGCGTCAGATTGGCTTCCAGGTTAAATTTGGCGAGCTCAGTGGTAGCCCAGGGAGCATCTTTCAATGAATCCAGCACTTCCAGGTTGATGGTCGCCGGTTTGAAGGTTTTGGCGTCCACCAGGCACATTTCCTGCTCGGCGCCTATCCG
>CAZGAU010000101.1:0-19502 GCA_964523725.1 uncultured Saprospiraceae bacterium | reverse complement strand
TGACCAGGTTCCAGGTTGGCAAAGCGAGCGATGCGCTCCGAGCCTACTTCCACCCACTCGTCGTTCACACCATCGAGTTTGTATTGAAAATTGCTCACATCGGATGCGTAGGAGATGCCGGTGTATTCGATGGCAATATCATTTTGCCGGTATTTGAGTTGAATGCTGGAAGTATAGGTGATGGATTGCTGCAGTGGGGAGTTTTTTCCAACCTCAATATCTTTATTGGTGATTTTGAAATTCGTCAATTGTACGCGCGGACCAATCGAATTGATACCGACCTGATCCGTGTCGATGATGTAGATGTCCCGTTCCACATAAGCAATTAATTCATTTTCACTGAGTTTTGAAATAAGCACAGGACGATTACCAATGAGCTTATCAAATACCGAAAACCGCCTGAATTGCTCGGTTTTTATATCAAAATAATATAATCCGTTCCTGCTGGCTATCCAAAGGTTTCCATTCCTATCTCGCTCTATATTGGAAACATAAAGGTAATCGGCATCAAGTTTGAATTTTTTAATTACCTTCAGATCATCGGGCTTTATCTTGTACAAATAGGTCTGATTGTAAGTCCATAAATGGTCATCTTTGCCAATACAAAAAGCGTTGATTCCTCTGCCTTTACCTTCTTGCACAATCTTATGCGCCCCTCCTTCCTTGCTGATTTTTAGAAAATCACTTCCGCCTCTGCCGACAAACAGGTTACCCGTTTTATCTTTTCGCATATCTAAAATCGACCAAAAGTCTCTCAATGCCGGAGGGTGGTACGCCAATGTCATCTTACCGGCTTGCGCCGAGTCATCGAGCCGGAAAATACGCCCGTCTGCTGCGGCAATCCAATACTGATTTTCAGCAACCTCTTCCAGGCGAAGGGGAAAAACCGGAACAGGCACATTGAATTGATACTGCGTTATTGCTTTACTTTTCAGGTTGAAACGGATCAACGTACTTTGTGGACTACCGATCCAAAGGTTGTCCTTGCTATCAATGAGCAATGGAATGGTGAATCCCCGGGTTCGGGAATTAATAGAAACGCCATAATATTCATCAATGGATGCGATCTGCCCTTTATTTCTATCCAGACAAGAAATCCCCGTCCGGGAAGCAATGTAAATGATCCCCTGTTTATCCACAAGCGCTCGCCCACCTCTGCCGGAGGCGGTAGTCACGTCAAGGAATTCGGGCATTTCATAATAAGCCTTAATAACTTGGGAGGGCATCATTTTATACACATTTCCAAGCCAGGTGCCCACCCAGGTATTGCCTTCGGTATCATTCAGCAGCGACCAGATGTGAAAACCTTCGCTGCCTTGCTTTGTCTCAGCGGATAAAATCATGGGTGTTGGCGGGGCTGCACTTTCCGGCGACCAGAGGTACAAGCCCTGTCCCCAAGTGCCGAGCCAAAATCTGCCATCCTGGGCAGGAGCCATACGCTGAAGGTTGACCGGGCTTTTAAAATTTAAATCCAAATACTCGAAGCTGCCATCCTGGGTATTAAACTTTATTAAATAAGGTTGAATAATTTCTCCGGTTGGACTAATGACCGTCGTTGTTAGATAGACTTGGTCGTCCGGCAGATGCTCGGTTAGAAAGAAAGGGGTTATGAGAATAGCGTGTTCGTTCTCAGGTGTTTGTAAACTGTAATGAGTGAATTTTGCATCGCCGTTTGCAATGGAATCTATACGAGTGAGGCCGGCATTGTACGGGAACCAGATTTGCCCGTTCGTATTTTTGAATTTAGGGTTAGTCAAAGGGTGTCGGAGCAGGTTTTCATCTCCAATCAATGGGGTTAATCTTTGCCAATCCTGTTCTGAAAGCTCGATGATATGAAAACCCAAAATATCGGCATAGCTGGTGGAATCCACCAGACATAGAATGGAACGGTAAAAAACCTCATACGCGCCGGGCTGCAGCACTTTTGATTCAATCCTTGCGACTTCCCCGCCGGCAAGCGAAGTATCCGCATACAAAAATTTATCGGGCGCATTGAGTTGGAAAATGGTATCCGAAGTGGCAAGTTCTTTTACGATAGCGTTATTGTACAATAGATTTCGATCAGGCTGGTGCCTGCCAAAAGCGGCAATGATTACGCGGGTCGGTCGGTCAATCGTGAAAGTCCGTTTATGCTCTTTGATAGTAGGATGCTGAATATCAAGTAAGATGTTGTTGTCTTGTCGCAAGCGGCGAATCTCCGTGTGAAGTGCTGATGCATAAGCCGCCCGTTTCTCGGTTATTTTAAACTGTAAAGGCGTTATTTCTACAATAATTTGCAAACCAAACCAACTCCCTGAGGTGTAAAGCCCTGGTTTTATTTCCTTGATGCTGTAAATAGGATTGGCGGGATAGTCTGGGGGATAAATAACCGGAAAAAAGGTTTCCTGTGCCGGATCAAATATTTGCAAGCCCGCAAACGTCCCCAGCCAGATTCTTCCCTTCTCATCTATCTCCAGATCGGTTATGAAATTACTTAATTGCCCTACGGTATCAGTGGGATCAGGTTTATATAATTTGAACTCATTGCCATCGTATCGCACCAATCCATCGTGCGTAGCCATCCAGAGAAAGCCTTTTTTATCTTCTACAATATCGCGGGCAGAGTGCCCTGGGAACCCCTCCTGGTCAGAATAGGCTTCAATTAAGTATCCATTTGAAAAATTGACATTTTCTTGTCCAAATATCACTATTGGTAAGAGTACATGAAGTAGAAGTAGGAATAAGGGCTTCATGCGGTTGGTGTTTGTGGTTATTCACCAAATATACGAAATACTATAAGTATTTTTTGATTGTTTTACATACAACTCGCCCTAATCTTTAAAGTCATCGTAAAAGCATTGTTTTGAAAATGAACAACAGATAAAACAACCGAACCTCCCTAAAAACAAAAGCCAAATACTTGAAAATCAAATACTTGGCTTTAAAAAATGTACCCGGAGTGGGACTTGAACCCACACGGGCATTACTGCCCACAGGATTTTAAGTCCTGCGTGTCTACCATTCCACCACCCGGGCAAGCTGGTTTCAGGTTGGAAATCCTAAGTTAGAATTAAAACCTGAATTACAAAAATAAAAAAAGGTGTGAAGAGTTCCACACCTTGGAGCGGATAACGAGACTCGAACTCGTGACCCCGACCTTGGCAAGGTCGTGCTCTACCAACTGAGCTACATCCGCTTGTTTATTTTGCTTTAGCGAATGCAAATATAATATCATCAGGAGCAATCTGGCAAGCTTTTTTGAAAGTTTTTTGAATTTTTTTTTAATTTTCATTTAAGTGTTTGATTATGAAAAACAATTGTTACGAAAAAAAGAAAAAGCAGCTGACGTAACCGAACGCCAACTGCTTTTACACCTTATCGAAAATAAGGATTAATAACCAGGATTCTGCTGTGCAGCCAAAGTTGGATTGGTATTTAACTCTGATTGCGGAATCGGCCACAAGAAACGGTAATCGCTATACGGAATTGCCGGAATAGAAGCGGAAGCTCCGGTATAATTGCCGTTTGCATCATAATCTTTGCCCGGCTCCCAGCTTGCGAAAGTGGTGTTGTTGTAACGTACTTTCTTGGGAATACCACCAGTAGTGAAATCTGCATCCAACGCCAAACGGTGGATGTCCGCCCATCTTCTGCCTTCACCCAAAAATTCAATACGGCGCTCATTCAATATGGCGCGAGTCAAGGCTTTTGCGTCTGCAAAGCTTGCTTCGGTGTATTGTTTCGCAGGGTCAGTCACGGCGCGATTGCGTACCTGATTTAGCAGGGGCAAAGCGGCTGCGGTGTTACCCTGACGGGCTTGTGCTTCTGCCAGATTCAACAGAACTTCGGCATAGCGGATGATCTGGTTGTAGTCATCCTGCGTAGTGATGTTGCGATATTTATTGGAAAACCACGCACGACCGTTGTTCTTAGCCAACTGGGTACGGCGCAGGTCGCTGGCATCCCAGAAAGGTGCATTCCAGATGATCGGGCTGATGGCTACCAGCGCACGACCAGGAGCCACACTGTACATAACCGGCAGTGCACCGTTTACACCTGGGTTGTCCACCTGTGAGTTCTCAATAGAGAAGATGGATTCCGAGTTGGAAACGTAGTTTGCAAACGGACCTTCCGGCGCAGCCGTCAATTGATAAGCGTTTTTGCTTACCAGTTTGTTGCCTTCGGTAATTACATTCGCCCAATCGCCCATATGCTGGTAAATGCGGGTTTTCATTGCAATGGCAGCACCTTGAGTTGCACGCGTGATTTTCAAGCCACCTGTGCGGGTTTCTGGCAGGTTTTGTTCTGCAAAGTTCAAATCAGCCAAAATCAGATCATAGCATTCCTTAACCGTATTACGGCTTTTTTGTACAGCTTCGTCGAGGCTAGCCAGTGTATTTACAGCTGTGGTGCGGTAAGGCACGCCAGGATGCGATGCATCGTTGGTGTGCTTGTAAGGACGAGCAAAGTGAACCAGCAACTCGTGGTGCGCCAGTGCACGCAGGAAGCGGGCTTCACCTTCGTAGGTTTTCGCCTGTGCATCGCTGATGATTCCCTTCTGAGCGGCGCCCTTCATACCTTCAATAATGATATTGGCACGGTTGATCAAACCGTACAGCGTTTGGAACATAAAGTCGTTGTTCGCCGTAGTCGGATCATACGTAGCTTCGTAAGTGATGGCGTAGAAGGTAGCTACGTTGAGCATGTCTTCTGCACGGCAGTCGCCTTGCTCTACGTTGGCTGCGCCAAACGGATAACCACGAACGGCGCCACCTGCATAAAATCCGCTCTGAGCAGCATCATACACACCTACCATGGAAAGTTCGCAACGAGCAGGCGTATCAAATGCGGCTACATCGGTAATACGGTCGAAAGGCAACAAATCGGTTGTATCCTTATCGCAAGATGTGGTCATCAGCGAGAGAGCTGCCGTGAAACCGACCGTGAAAAAGATTTTACTATTAATTATGAATTTTTTCATAGTCGAAATAAATTTTTAGAAAATTAGAAACCAAGGTTAAGACCGAAAGTGAACACACGCTGCTGCGGGTTACCGTTGAAGTCAACGCCGAAGCCGTTCGTATTTGTTTCTGGGTCAAGACCATTGTAACCTGTGATTGTCAAGGCATTTTGTGCCTGTGCATACACGCGCAGTCTGTCAATGTTGAACTTCTGCGTCAGGTTCTTCGGCAAAGTATAACCGATAGAAACGTTACCCAACCTTACGAAGTCACCCTTTTCAGTGAAGCGGGTAGAAGCAACGTTCGGGTTGTTCACGCGGTTTTGCTGGTTCAGAATCAACTTAGGAGTTTTGCCATCGCCTGGATTTTCCGGGCTTTGCCAGCGACCAAGAATGCCTGTTCCGTTGTTATTGAAGCTCATTTCCAGGAGGTCAGCCTCAGTACGGTTGAAGATCACGTTACCACCTGAAAAACGCACGAATACGTTTGCGTCAAAGTTGCCGAAAGAGAAGTTATTGTCAAAACCACCAAACCACTTCGGCAGAGCTGAACCAAGAATACGGCGATCTGTAGAAGTTGACAGCGAGCTTCTTTCACCCTGTACGCCCGGATTGCTTGGGTTGAATACGTAGTAGTTACCATTATTCAAATCCAATTCGACCGGCGTGCCGTCAGCTTTCACATATACTGGGTTACCGTTGGCCGGGTTTACACCAAAGTAGTCAAAACCGTAGATAGAGTTGATAGATTCGCCTACGCGGGTAAGGTTATATGTACCAGTGATATCCTGACCGTTCACCAGTTCCAGGATTTCGTTTTGCTGGGTAGAGATATTGAAGCTTGCATTCCAACGGAAGTTGCTGGTGCGAACTACATCTGCGTCAACCGTAACTTCGATACCCTGGTTTTTCACGCGACCAATGTTCTGGCTGATGCTGTTGCCCGGAACACCTGCAGATGGTGCAGTTGGGGCGTTGAGGATGATGTCGTCGTTGTCTTGAATCCAGTATGCAAAAGACAGGTTATAGCGGTTGTTCAGCAGACCCAGGTCAAAGCCAAAATCATACTTCTTCTGTGCTTCCCATTTCAACTGGTCGTTACCGAAGTTGTTGTAAGCAATACCGTTTTGAGAACCATACAATGCAGAGCTGTAAGAGCCAATGTAAGGATAGTTGCCAATGCTGGTGTTACCTACTTCTGCAAATGAACCGCGCAATCTCAAGTCAGATACGATTTCGCTCAACGGCTCCCAGAAACCTTCTTCAGAAATACGCCATGCAAACGAAGCACCCGGGAAATAACCTACGCGGTTTGCTTCTGGCAAAGCAGAAAGCGCATCCCGACGGATAGAAGCACTGATGTAATATTTGTTTGCAAAGTTATAGTTTACACGACCCAGGTAAGATGCGATACCGTTTTCAGAGATACCACCGGCAATCGTCTGGTTGGCATATGTACCACTGATGATGTTTTCCTGGAAGAAACGATCGGAAATATCGGTGACAGTAGCTTGGAAGAAGGAGCTTCTTTGCTTCTGGTATTCTTGCACTAAAGTGATACCTACGTTGTGCTTTCCTGCGAAGGAATTATTATAATTCAAGATGTTTTGCCAGTTCCAGCGAGTAAGCGGAGAATAAGCTTGTGAAATACGACCGTTAGCAGAGAAACCATCGCCGTGGCGAGGATCCTGGAACAACAGGTCGTCTACATAGTTGCCATCGATACCCAGTTGTGTACGGAAAGTCAATCCTTTGGCAAGGTTTACATCGGCAAAGACATTACCGAGCAAACGCCAGCTGTAAGCTTCGCGGCGGTCGTTGTCCAGTACGAAACGGATGTTCGGAATACCATTGGCAAGCTCGATAGAGTTGGCGCCACGACCCAGGGTACGCGGGTTTTCCTCGTCGATGTTATAGCCCGTCGGATCATTCGGATCGTACACTTCCACGTTCGGGAACATACGCATCGCACCGAAAGTATTACCAGACAGGTTGTTGGAACCAGTCAGCGGACCAAAGTTCTCCTGGCGGGTTACACCAGTATTGAAACCAACTTTCAACCAATCAGTTACTTTCTGATCCAAATTGGCACGGAAAGTGTAGCGGCTCAGGCTATTACCAACAGAAACACCTTCCTGGTCGCTGAAACCAAGAGAGAAGTAGTAGTTAGTCTTATCTGTACCACCTGTTACTGAGAATACATGGTTTTGCTGGAATGCATTGCGGAATACCACATCCATCCAGTCCGTATCGACAATACTTCCGTCAGCGCGACGCGTCAAAGCAGCGATATCAGAGGTACCGTTGGCGTTGCGGTTCTTCTCGTTCTGGATTTCTACAAATTGCTCTGCGTTCAGCAGGTCAAACAAGTTCGTAGCTTGGGCCATACCGACATAAGCATCATAGCTGAACTTTGCTTTACCTGAGCTACCTTTCTTGGTAGTAATCAAAATAACACCATTGGAAGCGCGAGAACCGTAGATAGCCGTAGCCGCGCCATCCTTCAGAATCTCAAAAGATTCAATGTCTGCCGGGTTGATATCACCCAATGCGTTTGCAGAGGTAAAACCACCCGTGTTACCGCTGATTACAGGCACACCGTCCACTACGATAAGAGGAGAAGTACCTGAAGAAATGGAGTTGACACCACGGATACGAATTTGGGGAGGTGAACCCAGCAAACCACTTGGAGGCGTGATTTGTACACCGGCAGCGCGACCGGCAAGTTGCTGGTCAAAGCTCGGTGTAGCAAGGTTGGCAATTGATTCGCCTTTAACCTTTGAAATAGAACCAGTTACGTCGCGCTTAGCTTGAGCACCGTAACCAACTACGATGACTTCATCCAAACCGACTACATCTGAAGATAGTACGATAGAGAGGACATTCGATGCGCCAAGCGTTACTTCGCGCGTTACAAACCCTGTGTAGCTCACTACCAGTGTTGTACTTCCTTCCGGAACATTCAAAGAAAAGCTACCATCGAGATCCGTGACGGTACCAGTCGAAGTTCCTTTCACCAGAATGGATGCTCCGATCAGGGCTTCCCCTTTTTCATCGGTAACCGTTCCGGTTACTGCCCGCTGGGCCATTGCTGCAGCGGCACAGAATAGCACTAAGGCTAAACTGAACAGGAGTTTTTTCATAATCAGTTCAATAATTTAGATTAGTAAATAAAGCTTTTAGAATCATTATCATAAAATGACTCTACACCTCTGCCTGCATCATGAAACAGAGTATTCTTCTGTTTTTGGGATAGTGTTGTGTAATTAAAGCTTCACCAGATGAATGATTTTATTCATCTATTTACTTCAATTATAGGCGAATGGTGACTAATTAAAAAAAAATACAAGTGTGAATAATGTTGTCAATCAGAAAATTGACATTTTGAAAGATTGTGTGGGTAGTTGGGTAATTTGGGTCTGGCTTTGGGGAAGGACTTTTTATTTTGTCGCAATGTTACTTACTTTTTATCATTTTCCAAACTTTTGTTTGTTGTTTGTGCAACTTTTAATAAAATATTGTTTCTTTCAACTAATCTGCAATGGTTTCAGAGGAACGCCAGGGCCGGGGCTTTCGCTGCTTTCCAAATGTTAAAGTTGAAGAAATTAGAATTTTCTAATTTTATATCCCGGCTTCTGCTTTACGCTTAATATAATAATAAGTTTCTAACTGTGAACGGATTGCAATGTCCGAACCGTCCTTTCGGTACTGGTTGGATAAATTTTTATCGAGGCTGCGAGATTTGACATTATCGTTCATCTGAATCTGGATATAATCCTGAATTTCCTTTTTCAAATCTTCGTCATAAATCGGAAAGGCGGTTTCTACGCGGTAGGTGAGATTGCGTACCATCCAGTCGGCGGAAGACAAATAAATCCGCTCCTCACCACTATGGTGAAAAATAAACACCCGGGCATGTTCCAGAAAACGATCTACAATGCTGATTGCCTCAATGTTTTCGCTCAAATCTTTTACGCCCGGCACCAGGCAGCAAATACCCCGAATGATCAATTTGATCTTGACGCCGGCCTGGCTGGCTTCGTAAAGCTTTTTGATCATCGGCAAGTCCTGGATACTGTTCATCTTCAAGATCATTTCAGCATGCTTGCCTGCGCGGGCTTGTTGTATTTCATAATCCACCAGTTGTTCAAGCCCCGAGCGAAGATTGAATTTTCCTACCATCAAATGCTGGAAATCGTGCAATGGCAATTTCACCGTTTCCAGAAAAGAGAAGATGCGCGCCACTTCATTGGTCAGCCGGTCGTCAGCAGTAAAGAGCCCAAAATCAGTGTAAACCTTGGCGGTGTCTTCATGGAAATTTCCGGTGGACAAATAGGCGTAAATTTTGGAGCCTTTAGATTCTACGCGGCGCACCAGCGCGAGCTTGGAGTGCACCTTGATGCCGGGGAAGCTGTAATGCACCGTCACACCCGCTTTTTCAAGCTTTTCGCCCCATTCCAGGTTGGCTTCCTCATCGAAGCGAGCTTTCACTTCTATAAAAACTGACACTTGTTTGCCGGCCTTCACCGCATCCATCAGCGCCTGCATAATCCGGGAATTGCGGGCAACGCGGTATTGTACAATTTTTATATGTGTAACTTTCGGATCTTTAGAGGCTTCTTCGAAAAAGCGCATCACCGAATTGTAAGAATGATACGGTACAAAAATCATATGATCTTTCTGGGTGATGGCTTTGTAAAAATCCTTGACATCTTCCAGCGGGCGGTAGGGGAGCGGCGGCAACGGTGAGTTTTTCAAATGCGTCATCCCAAAATCCGGGAATTTAAAAAAATCAAAATTATTATGATAGCGCCCCTCGCGGAGAAGATCATATTTATCCAGTTCAAAAACCTCCATCAAGAAATTGAGCAATTCTGTAGGAATTTCTCGGTCATAAACGAAGCGGGAAGCCGGGCCAACGTGGCGTTTCGACAGGCTTTCCTTGATTTTTTGGATCAAATCGCCCGAAAATTCATCGTCGATATACAACTCCGCATCGCGGGTCAATTTTATAGAATAGGTATCAATAATATCATAACCCGGAAACATCCATGATATACTGTGTCGTACAATATCATCAAGAATAATGATATCATGCCGGGAGCTCGGCGATGGTAATTTTATAAAACGAGGTAAATGATCGGACGGAATCTTTACAATGGCGTATTCATTCGCTGCCTCGGGGTCCTCCTTTGGGCGCATGTTGACGGTCAGGTAAAGCGCGGCGTTATTGAGAAACGGGCGGATTTTCTTGCCCACCATCAGCACCGGCTGCACGAAAGGCAACATGTGATCTTTGAAATAACTTTCTACAAATTCTTTTTGCTCTTCATTCAGATCCAGGCGTCGTAAAATGTTGATATTGTGCTTTTTAAGCTCTGGTATGATTTGCCGCTCGAAAATTCGGTTAAACTCTTCCTGTTGTTTATTTACTATTTTCTGAATTTCCCGGACAATTATTTTTGGTGAAATTTCCAGCTCGCGCTTGGTTTTTTTGCTTACCCGCAGCAGACTTCGGTGGTTGGCCATGCGCACCCGGAAAAATTCGTCGAGGTTGGAGCTATAGATCGCCAGGAATTTGATGCGTTCAAATAAAGGTACGCTTGGGTCCATCGCCTCCTGCAACACTCTATAATTAAAAGACAACCAACTGATATCCCGGTGGATATATGGAAGATTATCCTCGGTTGTAAGTAGCTCTTTACTAAGACTTAAACTGGCACTCGGCGCTATTTTTGATTTTGCCTGTTGTATCATAAAGTGTTTAATGTTCGAAGTTTAAAGGTTTAATGTTACGAGCGGTTATTTAAAAAAGCGTCATTTGTTGACCCTGATCTTCCGAAAATTTTGGGCCGCGGGTTGCAATATGATCAAACTTTTGTAATTCTTCACAAAGATATTTAGCAATGGTCGGAGCCTGAATATTATCGGGCTCATGGGTAAAGAAATAGACCTCCGCCAGACCCTGTTCGTACCACTTATTTACTCTCTTTACCCAATCATTTAGTCGGGTGTAATCACTTGGATGTAATTCATTACCTACAAAGCGTATCATAGTAATGTTGTTTGTAAGGCGCATATGCAACACATCCCGCCGTCCGGCTACATCCGTGATGACGGTAGAGGTGTTGTAACGCTCCAGTAATTGGAACAAACTTTCGGCATGCTCCGTTCGCGCAAACCAGCTTTCGTGGCGCACTTCGATGGCAAGTGGAATTTCTTTGGGGAATTTTTTTAAAAAATTTTCCAGCACCGGGAGCCGGTCCGAGCTAAAATAAGGCGGTAATTGCATAAAGCAGCAGCCGAGTTTTTCCTGCAAATGCGCGATGGCGGTGCAAAATTGCTCGATTTGACCGCTATTTAAACCCAGATCACGACTATGGCTGATGGTTTGAGGTATTTTCGGACAAAATTTAAAATCCGGAGTTGTTTCGGTGTACCATTTTTCCACGCTGGCAATCGTCGGAATGCGATAATGCGTGGTATTTAACTCAATGGTATTGAATTGATTAGCATAATGGCGCAAATAATCTTTAGTCTTCGCGCCGGCGGGATACACCGTGCCCACCCATTCCTTCATACTCCAACCTGTACCGCCGATGTAAAATTGTAACTGCTTGTGCTTGCGGAAATTACGCTCCAGGGCAGCCTGTGTGCCGGGCGGATCAGGTGGCAGGGTGAAATCTACATTCGAGACATCTGGCAGTTTGCCAAATTTCATTTTCGGATTGTTTTCAACAAAAATAACATATTTGTGCGAATCGGATGTCAACTTGCGGTTCAAGATAAATTCAGGCGCTAAAAACTTCTTACTTTTGCCAGGCTATGAATGACGATTTTTTAAAAAGACAACTCGAACAACGCCGGGCACAAAACGCCTTGCGTCAATTGCCGCCGGAGCGTAATCTGATTGACTTTTGCTCGAATGATTATTTGGGATTTGCCGGTGAACAGCATTTTTCAAATCCCGGAAAAACCGGCGCCACCGGCTCGCGTCTGATTTCTGGTAACAGTTCACTGGCGGAATTGCTGGAAAAACAACTCGCCACATTTCACCAAGCGGAGAGCGGATTGCTGTTCAATTCCGGCTACGCGGCGAATCTTGGCTTGCTTTCCTGCATTGCCGACCGGCACGATACAATATTGTATGATCAACTGGCGCACGCCTCCATCCGCGACGGGATTCGCTTGTCTTTGGCAAAGTCCTATTCATTTCAGCACAATGATCTGGCGGATTTACAAAAGAAAATTCGTCAGGCTTCCGGGCGAATTTTTATAGTAGTGGAGAGTATTTACTCCATGGATGGCGACGAGGCGCCACTGGCGGAGATATGTGCGATCGCGGAAGAATCAGGAGCTTATTTAATTGTGGATGAGGCGCATTCCAACGGCGTTTTTGGTGCGAATGGTGAAGGGCTGGTCGTGGAGAAAAAATTGCAACATAAAGTCTGGGCACGGATTCATACTTTCGGTAAAGCGGTCGGTGGACATGGTGCTATTGTGCTGGGGTCTAGGGCTTTACGGGATTTTTTGATCAATTTTTCCCGACCTTTTATTTATACAACCGCGCTGCCGGAGCACGCCTTGCTGGCGATCAAAAACGCTTATGAAAAGTTGCCCGGAAATCCGGCGATTTTGCGAACTCACCATAATGTTTCATTGTTCAAGAACAGCCTGAGCGCCCAAGCCAAAGAATATTTTGTACCGAGCCGGAGTCCGATTCAATGCTTGATCTGGCAGGGAAATGACCGGGTAAAAGCCTTTGCAAATGCGGTACAGGCAGCCGGTTATGATGTGCGCCCGATTTTGCATCCGACGGTGCCGGCAGGAGAAGAACGATTGCGAATTTGTATCCATGCTTTTAATTCGGAAGCCGAAATTGCTGGATTGGTGAGAGTTATAAATATTTACATTGCGAAATATGAATAAAGGAATTTTTGTGACCGGGATCGGTACGGAGGTGGGGAAAACCGTTATCTCTGCCATTCTCACGGAGGCGCTGGAAGCCGATTACTGGAAACCCATTCAATCAGGTGACCTTGATTTTACAGACACGATGAAAGTGCAAAGCTGGATCAGCAACTCAAAGACCAAATTTCATCCTGAGGCTTATCGCTTGAACACGCCCATGTCGCCTCACGCGGCTGCAGCGATCGATGGCGTGGAAATCGACCTCAGCCAAATAAATTTGGCGGTCACAGCCAATTTCCTCCTTGCAGAAGGTGCGGGCGGATTGCTGGTTCCTTTGAATTATAAAGATTGTATCATAGATTTGATTCAACATTTACAACTTCCTGTTATTTTGATATCAAAACATTATTTAGGTAGTATTAATCATACTTTATTGAGTATCGAAGCTTTACGTAATAGAAATATTCCCATCGGAGGCTTGATTTTTAACGGCGAGGAACATCCAACTACCGAAGCGATTATTCAGGAAATGAGCGGAATTCAGGCATTGTGCAGGATTAACCCTTTGGAAAACATTACAAAAGAAAAGATTGCCGATGAAGCGAAGCGGATCAAAGGCAAGGTTCTTCAATTAAAATTTTCGGAAGGCGACTCGTGATCACCTTCCGAGGCATTTTGATTAGAACTTAGTATCCAATGTTTTAAGCACTGCCAGTAACAAATCGCCGGACATTCGCACCTTATAATTTGGGTTGATATATTCAAATAAAATTTCAGCTTTCGTGTTGAGCACAAAAACTGCTGGAACAGGCAGAAATCCTGCGTTTTCCCCATTAGAATACTCGCCGAGCATTTTGGTGTAGCGCTCCGGCGCCTGAAAAGCGATGCCGGCAGCTTTGGCCAGCACGCCATTGCTATCGGAGACCAATTGGTAATTGATATCATTTTTGTCAACCGTAGCTTTCAGGTGCGCCGCATCATCCGGGCTAACGGCCAGAATTTGATAACCCAGTTCCAGGATTTGTGCTTCCACCTGCCCGATTTCCGCCAGATGGCGATTGCAGTAAGGGCACCAGCCGCCCCGGTAGAAAATGATAACCGTCGGTTTTTCTTTGATAAGTTCTTGAAATCCAATGGTTTTGCCATCAAGGGTAGTTACCTGTTCATTTGGGAAGGTTTCACCGATTAGCAGGGGCGAAATATCCTCGGCTTTTTCCGGCAATTGAGCCAGTGCGAGGTTTATCACCGAAAAAAAGAGTAGCAGGAGAAAAGTAATTTTGGTTTGCATGTTATTCAGTTTTTTAAAATTTGACAATACAACAGACGTAAAGTTGCCGGAGATATTGGCTTTTAAAGCCCTAAACTGTTCCAATCATCGCGGGGCGGACGTTTTCCGATACTTTATTTTTTGCCGACCGATGCGCACAAATTCCTGCTTGGCTTGTTCCATTTCTCAATAATACCTGACTATTTTTACAGCATTTTAAAAGGAAAACAGAGATGATGACACTTCTGGAAAAAGACGCCAGTTACATTTGGCACCCTTATACGCAAATGAAAACCGCGGCCCCGCCTTTGCCCGTTGTGCGTGGTGAGGGCGCTCTGTTATTCACGGAAAACGGCGACAGTTATATCGACGCGGTGGCTTCCTGGTGGGTCAACATTCACGGGCATGCGCATCCCTACATTGCCGAGAAGCTGGTGGAACAGGCGCGTACGCTGGAACATGTGATTTTTGCGGGTTTCACGCATCCTCCGGCGGTAGAGTTGGCAGAGCGTTTATTACAAATTCTACCTGAAAATCAAGCCAAGATCTTTTTTTCGGATAATGGTTCCACTGCGGTGGAAATTGCCGTAAAAATGGCGATACAATACTTTCATAATCAAGGGATTCCGCGTAAAAAAATCATTGCCTTCGAGCATGCCTTCCACGGCGAAACCTTCGGCGCCATGTCGGTGAGCGGCGATTTATCTTTGAATAATGCGTTTCACGATTTTCTGTTTGAAGTAGAACGGATACCTGCGCCGCTGCCTGGGCAGGAAGAGGAGAGTTTGCAGGCGTTGGATAAAATTTTACAACAGGAAGATGCCTGCGCCTTTATTTTCGAGCCATTAGTGATGGGTGCGGGCGGTATGCTTATGTACACGCCGGAAGCGCTGGATCAATTGATTGCTCTTTGCAAAAAACACAGCGTGCTGTGCATTGCAGATGAGGTAATGACAGGTTTCGGCAGAACAGGAAAAACGTTTGCTTCGGATTATTTACAACACAAGCCAGATTTGATGTGCCTATCCAAAGGTTTGACCGGTGGAACCTTACCTCTGGCAGTGACGACCGCTACGCAGCAGATTTTCGATGGTTTTTTATCGGAAGACAAGCACAAAACCTTGTTTCATGGGCATTCGTACACCGGCAATCCGCTGGGTTGCGCGGCTGCCCTGGCAAGTTTGGATTTATTGCAAAGTGAAGATTGTCAGGTGAATATCAAGCGGATCGAGGCAAAGCATCAAAATTTTAATAATCAGATTCAGCGCCACGCAGCAGTGCGGGAGGTACGGCAAACCGGCACCATTTTGGCGGTAGAATTCGACACGCCTGAACAGACGTCTTATTTTAATAAGCTGCGTGATCAATTGTATCATTTCTTTCTGGAAAAACGGGTGCTGCTGCGCCCTTTGGGGAATGTAATTTATATTTTGCCGCCGTATTGTATCACGGATGCACAGTTAGAACAGGTGTATGAAGCGATTGATGCAGCTTTAAATACGTTTATTTTGAAAAAGGAAACAGAAAAATCGGATGCATAAAAGCCGCATCGGTATTACAAACTGGGGCAGTATCTCTGCGTTGGGAGCAGAAGCAAAGGAGGTGTGGGGGAGTTACGAATCTGACATTTCGCTGATTCAGTATTTGCCGGAGCTGTACGACTGGGGTTGCGCCTTGTTGCCGGAAACCGAGCGATTGCTGGAAGTCTTGCAACAACAACATAAAAATTACAATGCCCTGGATCGCAGTGTGTTACTGGCAATCCTGGCTTCTGAAAAAGCGACCGCTCATTGGCAGAACAAGGAGAATATCGGCATTAATATCGGTTCTTCGCGCGGCGCGACCGGCTTGTGGGAAAGTTTCTTTCAACAGCACACCGAAGGCAAAATTCCGCCACTGACTTCTCCGACGACCACTTTGGGAAATATCTCCAGCTGGGTGGCGTATCACCTTGGTATTCAGGGTTTAACGATGAGTCATTCGGTGACTTGCAGCACGGCATTACACGCTATATTAAATGGTGTGGTGTGGCTGGAATCAGGGCGATGCGAACAATTCCTGGCCGGTGGCAGCGAAGCGCCGTTGACCGATTTTACTATTGCACAGATGCGGGCTTTGCGGATTTATGCACCCAAGGAAGCCGCCGATTATCCCTGCCGGGCACTGGATTTGCAAAGTGTTTCCAATACGATGGTACTGGGCGAAGGTGCTGCCTGCTTTGCTTTGGAACGAAATTCGGAACAACCACTGGCCTGGATTGCAGGTATTGGTTTTAGTAATGAAAAAATTCAAACCGCTACATCCATTTCCGGGGAAGGGCTGGCGCAGTCGATGCGCATGGCTTTGCGCGAAGCGGAGTTGGACAGTGTGGATGTAATCGTGTGTCATGCACCGGGCACGCGTCTCGGCGATGCGGTTGAAATACAAGCAATTGAGCAGATTTTTGGAAAAAATATTCCCTGGCTCACTTCCAATAAATGGAAAATAGGCCATACTTTGGGGGCATCGGGCGCCCTGAGCCTTGAAATGGCATTATTAATGATCCAACACAATCGTGTGATAGAAATACCTTATCTTGCAGCCTCATTCGGCAAACGGCCGAAACACATCGAAACCGTACTGGTCAATGCTGCCGGGTTCGGTGGAAATGCAGTAAGCATTATTTTAAAGAAACCCTGAGGCTTTGGACGACTTTTGCAGTCTAAGGTCTAAAATTTAAAGTCTAAATACATGTTATATCGGCTGATTATTGTTTTGGGCTGTCTGGTGTTGTTTGTGAATAGTTGCAATAGCTTGATTTCAGGCTTTACCGGCACGCACAAATTACGCACATTTACGATGGAAGAGGTGGAACAAGAAGGCGTGGGCGATGCAGATTATGTGGAAATTACAAATGCCTGGAGGACAGGTTATTATGAGTACGCGCCGCCACGCAAGGGCGAAAAAGCCGGCGCCATTCAATACCCGGTAGTGAGTCAGGAAAGAATGATGCAATTGGATAGTAACCTCGTGACCCGCATCGCGGTGGTTGCCTGGACGCAAGCTTACGATCCTGCCTGCGTGGATAAAGGTACCTGTGCGACCAAAGGACCGGCAACCATTAAAGGAATCGTCAGAAAAATTCCCCGTTCCAAGAATAAAGTCAAAGAATTCCCTGAAAATTATGATGTTTCACAATATGCGGTTTATGTAGAAACCGACCGAGCTCCCTTGGAATGGTTCTGGCATGCGGGGCTGATGGGACTGGCTATTTTGTTGGGGGTTAGTACGGAATATTTTTACAATCGTCGCCAAAGGAAAGTGCGGGAAAAAACGCAATCGAATTAATTTTTGTATAAAATTGAAAATCAATCTGATATGCACGAATCGTTGAAAAATTGGACCCTCGAAGAAATTCTCGAAATTTATCATACGCCTCTTTTAGAATTGGTTTACAAAGCTGCGACGGTACACCGCGCGCATCATAACCCGCAGGAAGTTCAGATCAGTACGTTGCTGTCCATTAAAACCGGCGGCTGCCCGGAGGATTGTGCCTACTGCCCACAGGCGGCGCGGTATTTCACGGATATTGAAAACAATGATTTGTTGTCAGTGGAGGTGGTTAAAACCGCCGCTCAGCGTGCCAAAGCTTTTGGTTCTTCCCGCTTATGCATGGGGGCAGCCTGGCGCAATGTGAAAGATGACGCGGATTTCGATCATGTGCTGGAATTAGTAAAGACAGTAAATAATCTTGATATGGAAGTGTGCGCTACGCTGGGCATGGTCACCGAATCGCAGGCTAAGAAGCTTGCGGATGCTGGCTTGTACGCTTATAATCATAATTTGGATACCTCGGAAGAATATTATACGGAAATTATATCCACGCGCGGTTATGATGATCGTTTAAAAACACTGGATAATGTGCGTAAAGCAAATGTAACGGTTTGCTCCGGCGGTATCATAGGAATGGGTGAATCAGTGGAAGATCGCTGTAAAATGCTGCTGACCTTATCGCAATTGCGGCCGCAGCCGGAGTCTGTTCCGATCAATGCTTTGGTTGCTGTAGAAGGCACACCTATGGAAGAGCAGGAGCCGGTGCCGATTTGGGATATGGTGCGGATGGTAGCTACCACACGGATCGTGATGCCGCAGTCGGTGGTTCGTTTGTCGGCTGGACGTACCAACATGAGCCGTGAAGGGCAGGCGCTCTGCTTTATGGCGGGAGCTGGTTCAATTTTTGCAGGAGATAAATTGCTCACCACGCCAAATCCCGATATCTTCGAAGACCTGGAAATGTTCGATATCTTGGGTTTAAAACCTAAAAAATCTTTTGCGGATCGGCCTAAGCCGGAGGTTCGGGAAAATGGCCATTACGAAGGAGAAACCTCTGAAAAATGGAGCCGCCCCGGGCACGTGATCGAAAAAAACGTACAATTCACCGAATTAGGGAAAGAAAAACGCAAGGCGCTGAAGGAACAATAATCAGAAAGGCAGTTTGCAGTGAGCAGAAACATTAAACTTCAAAAGTCAAACCAAAAACAATAAACCTGGAACCATGGAAAAAAGACAACTCATTGTGGCCGGTAACTGGAAAATGCACAAAAGCTATGAAGAGGGGCGTGATCTGGCAAAAGATATCGTTGAAAGACTCCAGCCTACTCAAGTGACCGTTGTGTTGGCTACGCCGTTTATTCACTTAAATAGTATTAGTAATATAATTAAGGATATTTCTAATCTGAAACTGGGCGCTCAGAATTGCCATCAGGAAGAAAGCGGGGCTTACACAGGAGAAGTGTCGGCGGGTATGCTACAATCGGTGGGCGTTCGTTATGTCATTATCGGGCACTCCGAAAGACGGGAATACTTTGAGGAGTCGGATGAGTTGCTGGCAAAAAAAGTTGATGTAGTGCTCGCCAAAGGTATGCGCCCGATCTTTTGCTGTGGCGAAAAACTCGACGTTCGGGAAGCGGATAAGCATTTGCAACTGGTTGAAGATCAGATGAAAAATGCTTTGTTTCATTTAAAACCGGAGCAGTTTAAAGAAGTGGTAATTGCCTACGAACCCGTGTGGGCCATTGGCACCGGCAAAACCGCTTCGCCTGAGCAGGCGCAGGAAATGCACGCGCACATCCGCAGTTTGATTGCCAAAAAATACAAAAATGAAATTGCCAATCTGACCACGATTCTTTACGGCGGCAGTGTGAAGCCAGATAACGCAAAAGAAATCTTTGCCAAACCCGATGTGGATGGTGGATTGATCGGTGGCGCTTCGCTTAAAGCAGAGGATTTTGTGGCGATTGTGAATAGTTTTTAGAAGTGGGTTAAATGGGGTAATCGGGGATTTCAACAACTAGTATCAAGAAACCAGTTTCCAGTCTATCACTTTTTTGAATAAAAAAAGGCGCT
>CAZGAU010000100.1:5953-19677 GCA_964523725.1 uncultured Saprospiraceae bacterium | reverse complement strand
GAATTACAAAAAGCCTGAATCACATGAACCGGTTTTTTATTTACTTTCATAGTTAATAAAAACATCCCCAGTCATATCATAATGACCGGGGGTGATGCTATTTTTTTTATAAGAAATTATTTTTTGGTTTTCGTCGTAGCGTTGGTACTCTTTTTCACGATCGGCAGGCGTATTTGGGAAGGATACTGCGCCGAGTGATGCACTTTGTTATTGGCAACTACGCCTTTGGTTTCGGTCACGTTATCGCCGCCGGTATTCAGGTTGCGGTCGAAGCGCGGGAAGTTACTGCTCGACACTTCGATGCGGATGCGGTGCCCTTTTTCAAAGTAATTGCTGGTGGACATCGGCGTCATTTCCAGTTTGTACACCTTGCCTTTTTCCATAAACACCTCTTTATCATAGCCCTCGCGGTAGCGCACGCGCTGGATGGTTTCGTCGAGGTTGTAAGCTCTTCCGTCAGGATATACATCGATGAGCTTGATCGTGAAATCGGTGTCTTTTGCATCCGAAGAAACGTAGAGTGTGGACTCAATAAAACCGCTTATTTCCACACCTTCCTGCAAAGGCTCGGAGGTATAAACCAGAATATCGTGGCGGGCTTCCATCTTTTGCTGATCGAATGAACCACCCTGCACGGCATTGCCCGTACAGCATACATTGCCGCCATAAGAAGGCACCGGATTCATCGGATCGTAGGCAAAACCATCGGGTTTGTCCTGCTTGTCAGGTGCCGTAGTAGTCAGTTTGCCATCGCCGTAAAGGCTGTTGGCCTTGCCTCCGCTGGAGAGGTGAAATGTAGTCATTTCGGCGGCAGCTGGCGGCCAGGTATCGGCGCTTTGCCATTTGTTCATTCCCATTGTGTAATACTGCACCTTGGGCAATTTCTCCAAAATACCGTTTTGTTCACCCTTGAGCCAGTAGTCAAACCAGGCGTTGATCTGCTCGTCGTAATTCAAGCGGGCATCGCCCACGCTGCGTTCGCCCACAATGGTGTTTTCTGTGGCGCGCTTGTATGCACAATGCAACGTCGGCGCGATCACGAGGTACTGATTTTCCCGAACCATCGGATCTTTTGCAGTAGCACGCACGTGGTTGTACAAAGCCAGGTTCGGGCTGCTCGACACATCGTACCAGGATACAAACCAGAATCCCGGTTTTTCAATCGGCATATTGTCATGATACAAGCCACCTTTATACCAATCCGGATCGTTGGGCTTTCTTTTGATCATATCTTCATACACACCGATCGGACCATTTACATTGGTAATAATATCCTGCACCGGTAAATGTTGTAAACCCTCTGCCCAGTCCACCCGCGCGCGCTCGGGCGCAAGATCGAATGCCTGAGATGCACGAATAAGTTGCTCCTGTGTCGCATTTTTTGGGAACATCGGACGGATTTCGTCGTTTTGAACGCCATATAGCCAGGTGGTAAACAACATCTGCTGCGCACCGCCGCGGTACCAATTGCCTTGCTCGTAATATTTGCCTACACGGCCTACGCCTGCACCAAAGCCTTGTGGTACAAAGGTTGCCAGGCCCGGAGGATTCAAGGCTACCACAGCCATCTGCCATTCGGCGGTGGAAGAACAACCAATCGGCGCGATTTTCCCATTGCACCAGGGTTGCTTGGCCATCCATTCAATCGCGTCGTAACCATCGGTGGTAGGAGGGCCGAGGATATCCCAGTCGCCTTCGGAGAAGTAGCGTCCGCGCTCGTTTTGCACCACATAAGCGTAGCCCATTTTGACATATTCCAAAGCGGTTTCGTAGGTGCGGGTACGCATTTCGCCATCGCCCCAGGAGTTAAAATTGTAAGGTGTTTTGGAGAAAACGACCGGTACTTTCTTGTCGGTTTTGGGTCGGAAAATATCGGTGGAGAGCCGCACGCCATCGCGCATCGGCATCATCACCTTCTGATCGACAACGGCAATTTCCTTAAGTTTGGTTAAAACATCGTTCTGCGCCTGCAAGCCCGGCAAGCCAAGCACAAATACGGCAAGTGAGAGAAAAAGATAACGGATTGTTTGTTTCATACGTATTTAGTATTTGTTTTTGAAAATGGATTTTTATAAAGTTAGACAAGCTGGGCGGGATTTTATTTGCGCATTGGCAAAAAGATATGTTTTTTTCGGGAAATATCAATGAATTTGAGCGTTTCAAAACGCTATTGGTTAGGGATCTTTTTCTTTCTTGGCTTCTTTTTTCTGTTGTTTTTCGAGCTTTCTAAAATAGCCCCGAAACAGGAAATTATGCTTGAGCGCTTCCATATTTTCATTGAAAGCCGCCGTGCTTTGCTCAATATTAATAAGACTGTTGTTGATTTTTTCTGTCATGGCAGGATCGGTCATCAGCGCGGGAACGGGGCCTTGGCCGGAGTTCACCATTTGCCGAATGTCGAGCACGGTTTGATTGAGTTCGTCTGCTAGTTTGTTGGCGTTATCACCTACAAGTTGAATTTTTTCCACCGCTTCGTTAAGGCTCGCCGCAAAAGAGGTGTCTGTGAGCAGGGCGCCCACCGAACCTTCTCCGTTTCTGACGCTCTCGACGATGGAATTCAAATCATTTACCATCACCACCGTGCCGGCGGAGGCCCGGCGAATATTGTGCAGTGAAGTGCGCAACTCCGCGGAAATACCGCTTTCGCCAAGCAATTCCCAGAATTCTTTACTTTCATTAATGCGTAATGCGGTGATTTTCAGTTGCTCCGTGATAAAAGCGATATTGTTATTAGTGCTGTACAGTGTTTCCAGCATTTCATCGGTGCTGGGCGTTTCGTGGGCGGGAAGGATGTCGTCGGCTTCTACCGGTAATCCCGGGGTTTTGGCTGGTACGATATTGAGTACGCGATTGCCGACCAAACCATCAGAACCAACCGAGGTTTCGGAGTTTTTGCGGATAAATTGCTGGTTTTGGGTTTCGATATAAAAAACTACTTCGATGGTGGTGTCATTCAGAATTTCCACATTTTTCACCGTACCAATCTGTTTACCAGCAAAAAACACATTATGACCAGATTGTAAGCCTTTTACATCCCGGA
Organism: uncultured Saprospiraceae bacterium; assembly: GCA_964523725.1. GTDB lineage: Bacteria > Bacteroidota > Bacteroidia > Chitinophagales > Saprospiraceae > JADJNW01. The sequence goes on along the minus strand of CAZGAU010000100.1, from coordinate 16,637 downwards.
AATGCGTTCTCAATTGAAAATTGGAACTAAACATGCTACTATTTCTTCCGATCATATACAAAAGGACAATCAGAAACAGCAATCCTGCGATCACAAATGCGCCCAAGCGGAGGTTATTTAGTGTTGACTTTGCCATGGGGTATTCTATTCGAAAAATTGTTTAATCGCTTCATCTTCTGCGTGTTGCAAGTGAGTCACCGTGCCTTCAGCGTGGCATTTTCCATGTAACAAAATGGCGATCCGGTCGGCGGTTCGGCGTACACAATTCATATCGTGGGTAATGATCAACGACGAGGTGTTGTATTTTTTTTGAATTTCCACCATCAGCAGGCTGATTTCCTTACTGGTAAAGGGATCCAGCCCGGTGGTCGGCTCGTCATACAGGATAATTTCTGGTTTCAGGATCAACGTTCGCGCCAGCGCAATTCGCTTTCGCATGCCGCCAGAAAGTTCTATAGGCATCATGTCCACCGTATGCGCCAGCCCAACATTTTCTAGTGCTTCTATCACCAGGGCATCTATTTCATTCTGAGTGAGGTTTTTACCGTGCCGTCGCAGCGGAAATTCGAGGTTTTCGCGCACCGTCATTGAGTCGTAAAGGGCATTGCTTTGAAACAAAAAACCAACTTTCACGCGGAGTTCGTCGAGTTCGTCCTGTTTGAGCGTCGGCACATTTTTACCCAAAACCCAGATATTACCTGCGCTGGGTTTCAATAATCCGATGATGCACTTGATCAGCACCGACTTGCCCGAGCCTGATTTGCCCAGTACCGCCAGGTTCTCGCCTTTGTAAAGCGTCAGATTGAAGTCATCGAGCACCTGATTATCACCGAAAGCGATACTTAAATTGGAAACTACGATAACCGCCTCTCGCTCAGTGGCTTTTGCTTTGTTCATTGTTGGACTTTCTTCTAGCTGCATCACCTGTTAGTTTATTCCCAAAATATCCGTAATCTGTACTGCAATCAAGTCCAGTATAAAAATCAGCAGGGACGACACCACCACGGCGGAATTCGCCGAGCGTCCCACGCCTTCGGTTCCTTTTTTTGAAAAAAATCCTTTGTAACAGCCCACCAAACCAACCGCAAAACCGAAGAAAAAAGTTTTGACAAATGCTGGAATGACATCGCTAAAGCTCAGTGCATCAAAGACTTGTGTGTAAAACAGCTGAAAGCTGGTTACATCCCGGATGTTGACGCCGAGGTAACAGCCATACAGCGAAACCGCATCAGAAAGCATGGTCAGGATCGGCAGCATCAGCGTGGCCGCCACAACACGAGTAACCACGAGGTATTTGAAAGGATTCGTACCTGAAACTTCCATCGCGTCAATCTGCTCGGTCACGCGCATGGAGCCTAGCTCTGCGCCAATGCTGGAGCTAATCTTCCCGGCAAACACCAGTGCTGCGAGCACCGGTCCGATCTCCCGGATGATGGCAATGGCCACCATGTCGGGCAGCTTGGATTCTACGCCGTAGTAAGCCATATTGGGTCGCAACTGGATGGTGAGCACCAAACCCATGATAAAGCCGGTCAAAGCTACTAAAGGCAAGGACTTATTGCCGATCTGATAACACTGCCGCAGCAATTCTTCCCACTCATAACGCGGCCGGAAGCCCTCATAAAAAAAGCGCCCCATAAAGCGGGTCATGTGTCCGGTTTCTTCCAGAAATGCGCTCCAGTTTTCCTTGGCTTGCATAGTTTCTTGTATTTACCGGTTTTTAAACCGAACGACTCTCTAGTTACACAAATGAAACCGAAAACGCCGGTTTAGTAATTTGAAATTCAAATAATTACATTTAAATCATTGAATTCCCCAACGACTAAAATTAAGCTATTTAACTTGAGTTTTGGAATGATTAAAATCACCGGAGATACTGATTATTCGCTCCCCAAAGGTAGTTTTTGGCAGGAAAACATGCCAAAGTGAAAGCTGATGATGCCGGAAAATATGGTACGCACGTTGAAATAAAGACTGTTAACATCAATCGGGGTGCTTTAAATAAGCCATTTTTTTAATTCCTGTAAAATTGCATCCCGGTAACTGTTACCTAGTGGAATGCGCTCATTGAGCACATGTAAATGATTATCCTGCAATTTTTGTACCTTATCCAGGTTAATGATGTAAGAATAATGTACGCGCTGGAACTGCGGAGGAAGCAATGTTTCCAGCTTTTTCAGGGTGTGATGCACCACGTGCGAGCGATCTTCCAGCATAAAAACGACATAATCCTGGAGTGATTTTATAAAATGAATATCATTATAATATAATTTTATTAATTGCCGGTCGGATTTTACATACAAAAATTCATTTTTCACTTCTGATCCAGGCGTCTCTGCTGCTGCCTTGAATGGGATTTTGTTAATCGCTTTTAAAAAACGTTCAAATTTGATGGGTTTCAGTAAATAATCAATAGCATCTTTATCATAACTTTCTACAGCGTATTGTGAATAAGCGGTGGTGAATATAACGTGGGGTTTAAAAGTGAGCGTATCAAGCAGTTCCAAGCCATTAATTTCCTGCATTTCAATGTCCAGGAAAATCAGGTCCACCGGCGTATTTTTAAGATAAATGGAAGCTTGGATCGGGCTGGTAAATGTGGCTTTCAGTTCCAGCGAAGGCACCTTGCTGATGTAGTCTTCCAGCAGCTTCTGCGCCAGGGGCTCGTCTTCCACTATGATACAGCGCGTATTCATGATAATGGAATAATTAGTTGTGCAAAATATTGATTTTCAATGATTTGTTCATTGGTTGTCAATTGAAAGCGATCTTCATATAATAAATGGAGTCGTTTTTGTAAATTATTCAATCCCAGTCCATTACCCGATTTTTTGAAATGATGTAATGGGTTGATCGTGGTGATTGTAAGATGATCGTTATTTATTTCCATTGCCACGCGAATGCAATTTTTCATACTGTTTTTATCAATACCATGTTTAAAAGCATTTTCAAGCAAAGGCAAAGTTAATAACGGCGGTACCAAAATATTATCAGCATGACCTTTTATATCAAAATCGAGATGTAAATGCGGCACGCGGATTGTTTCGAGATCCATATAAGCCTGCATAAAATTGATTTCATCTTTTAAATAAACCCGATCTGCTTCGTTCTTTTCAAGTAAATAACGCATCAAATCGGATAATTTTTCCACCACCTGGGGCGCCGTGTCCGATTTTACACGCGTGAGATAATATAAATTATTGAGCGTATTAAACATGAAGTGCGGGTGTAATTGCATTTTAAGCAATTTCATTTCCGTTTCGAGCTGGGCGTTTGCCATTTGTTGCTGGCGGGCTTCCAATCTTATAAACTCGAAGGCATATTTTAGTGGAATGGATAATACCAGGTTAATAACACCGCTGCCAGTAAAATAAAGTACTTCATAACCATAATTGCCACGGGAGGATTCCGGCTGTGGAAAAACATAATAACCGATCAGCATGCGTAAATAAGCCAAGCCGGCTAATATAATAATTGCGATCAGTGTGTAGCGAATGTAATGTTTTGGAATAAAAAACCGGGGCATTAGCCATAAAACATTCACGTAAATAATAATAGCAAAGAAAAAAGTATTCATTGCGGCGCTGACAAGGGCAAACCGAGTGCTGGTGTAACGCAGGGAATTCATAAAATAAAACAGAAAATAGCCCAGCCAGAAGGCTACCTGCGCCCAGAAAATCAACTTTGAAGTTTGTTTGATGATCATTTTTTTATTTGCCAATGTGTAAAAATACTTCAAAATCAATGCTATCGGTGTTTTTTTTCGATGGATGTGCCTTTTTCTTCTATACCTTGCCTTTTTCCCGATCACTCGAAAAATTAATCCGGTCTATCGAAACCTTTTGCTTCCGGTCAGGATATGCTGTTCTTTTGTATGGAAATCACCCGATTTATTCATTTTTTAAATTATTTTATGAAAAGGTTGTTGTTGTTTATTTACCTGTTATTAACAGGGGTGCAAATTTATGCTCAAACCGACACGATTCGCCTGAGCGGCAAAAACATGCTGGCTACGGCGCAGCTGAAGCCTGGCAATTATCAGTATCTGGTGTATATGCACAATCCCAAAACCGGGCGCGATAGTAATATGTCTATCTGGAAACGCAATGTAATATTTACTAAATGGAATAAGCAGGATGTAATAGCCATTAGTCAGCAATGGTTTACCAGCGATACGATGCTGAATCGTACCGTCTATTCCATCAGCCGCCGCGATAATTTCCAGCCAATCTATCATTATACTTTTATGCAACGTGCTGGTGCTGAGGCTTTTAATTTTTATGATGATGAAATAACCGGCGCCGACAGCGTGGCTAATAACATAAAAAAGGATTTTAATATTACATTGACAGAACCAACTTTAAACTGGGAATTGGATCTGGAAGTGTTTAATACCTTGCCGATTAAAAAGATCGGGCAAACATTTATGATGCCTTTTTATCATCCTGGCGGCAGAAGTGAGCCAAAATATTATGCGTACACCGTCGTCGGTGATGAAAAAATCGTCGGTACTGCTGGCAATTATTATGATTGCTGGCAATTGAAAATTAATTATGATGATACAAATTACGGACTTTTCTGGCTGAGCAAAAAGACCGGGGAAGTACTGAAAATGCAGGAGTTTTACAATGGCTGGTATCGTTATAAAGTAAGGCTGGCGACGCCCATCGAGTAAATAAAAACGGCGGATGGAAGTCCGCCGTTAGAAAATATAATAAGATTAAAATTCTTTATACGACTTTTTCTGCATTTAGCATCCTTACCGCGTCAGGTACATGTATCGCTGGCTGTCCAGTTCCCGGAAATAAGGGTCGGAGAGATCACGGATAAAGTAAATTGCTTCGCCAGTGGACTTCATTTCTGGCCCCAGGTTTTTATCTACATTTGGAAATTTATCAAACGAGAACACCGGAACTTTAATCGCGAAACCACTTGGCTGCGGCTTGATGTCGAAATCCTTGAGCTTGTGCGTGCCCAGCATTATTTTGGTGGCGATTTGTAGATAAGGCACTTTATAAGCCTTGGCAATAAATGGCGTGGTACGTGAAGCGCGCGGATTGGCTTCAATCACATAAACCTTATCATCTTTGATGGCGAATTGAATATTTATTAAACCCTTTACATTCAGTGCCTTAGCAAGTTGATGGGTATATTCTACCATGGTGCTCACTGCTTCTACCGAGAGGCTGTACGTGGGCAGCACCGCCGAGCTGTCGCCCGAGTGAATACCCGCGGGCTCAATGTGTTCCATGATACCCATGATGTGCACGTCGTCGCCGTCACAAATGGCGTCGATTTCCGCTTCCTTTGCGCGATCGAGGAAATGGTCGATCAGCACACGGTTGTCAGGCATATGCTTGAAAATCGTGAGCACGTGGCGTTCCAATTCATCATCGTTGATTACGATACGCATGTTCTGACCGCCAAGCACATACGAAGGGCGTACCAGAACCGGGTAGCCAATACTACGAGCCACTTGCAATGCTTCATCGGCGTCTTTGGAAACACCGTATTGAGGGTAAGGAATGTCCAGTTCCTTGAGCAAATCGGAGAAAGCACCGCGATCTTCCGCCAGATCCATATCCTGGAAACTGGTACCAAAAATCTTGACCCCATGCTGATGGAATTTCTCGGCCAGCTTGAGCGCGGTTTGACCGCCCAATTGCACGATCACGCCTTCCGGTTTTTCGAGTTCCAGGATTTCTTCGATGTGTTCCCAGAAAACCGGCTCGAAGTATAATTTATCTGCAACATCGAAGTCGGTCGAAACCGTTTCCGGGTTGCAATTAATCATAATCGATTCATAACCAGCGTCTTTCGCGGCAATCAAGCCATGCACACAGCAGTAGTCAAATTCAATACCCTGCCCGATGCGGTTGGGGCCGGAGCCCAGCACAATCACTTTCTTCCGATCGGTTGGGATACTTTCGTTTTCCTGATCGAAAGTGGAATAAAAGTAAGGCGTTTTTGCTTCAAATTCGGCGGCGCAGGTGTCCACCATTTTATACGTACGGCGAATGCCGAGTTTCTTGCGTTGTTTGGTAACTTCTTCTTCTTTCAAGCGTAAAATCCAGGCGATTTGCGCATCGGAATAACCGACTTCCTTCAGTTGGCGGAAGAAATCCTCGGGAATATCTTCTGCCACATTGTAGCGCATCAGCTGCTCTTCCATTTTCACCAAACGCTTGATTTGCTTGATAAACCAAGGATCAATACGGGTGAGTTTGTGAATGGTTTTTTCCGGTACGCCCAGGCGCAGTGCATCTTTTACGCGGAAAATCCGGTCTTCGGAAGCTTTTTCAAGGCGTTCCAGAATATCGGCGGTTTTGATCCATTCTTTCATGTCAGCGCCGAGTCCCATGCGACCGTTTTCCAGGGATTGACAGGCTTTTTGCAAAGCTTCCAGGAAATTGCGACCAATTGCCATTACCTCGCCTACCGATTTCATCTGCAAACCAAGCTGATGATCGGCGCCGTAGAATTTATCAAAATTCCAGCGGGGCATTTTTACAATCACATAATCGAGCGTCGGTTCAAAATAAGCCGAAGTAGTCTTGGTGATCTGATTTTTCAACTCATCCAGACGGTAGCCAATAGCCAGTTTTGCCGCAATTTTTGCAATCGGGTAACCCGTCGCTTTACTGGCCAAAGCCGAAGAACGCGACACCCGAGGGTTGATTTCGATCACGATCAAGTCTTCGGTTTCTGGATCAATAGCAAATTGAATATTGCAACCACCTGCAAAATTCCCCAGCGACCGCATCGCCTGGATGGCCTGATTGCGCATGCGCTGGTAAGCTGTATCCGAAAGCGTCATTGCAGGCGCCACCGTGATGCTGTCGCCGGTATGAATCCCCATTGGGTCGAGGTTTTCTACCGTACAGATAATCACTACGTTGTCCGCTGCATCACGCAGGAGTTCGAGTTCAAATTCTTTCCAGCCCAGAACCGCTTTTTCTACGAGTACCTCGTGCGTAGGAGAGAGGTTGAGCCCACGACGTAGCGCCGCATCAAATTCTTCTTCCCTGTGAACAAATCCACCACCGGTACCACCGAGCGTGTAAGAAGGACGAATCACTAGTGGGTAGCCGATTTTCTGGGCGGCTTCCTTACCTTCCAGAAAAGAATTGGCGATAAAGGAAGGGGCAACGCCCAGACCCTGATCCACCATGTGCTTTCGGAAAGCCTCACGATTTTCGGTCAGTTCGATGGCATCCACGTCCACGCCGATCATACGCACGCCATACTTTTCCCAGATGCCGAGCTTGTCGGCTTCTACACAAAGATTAAGCGCTGTCTGTCCGCCCATGGTGGCCAGCACTGCGTCGATCTTGCGTTCTTCCAGCACTTTGATAATGCTGTCGGTGGTCAATGGCAACAAATAAATATGATCAGCAGTGACCGGATCGGTCATGATGGTCGCCGGATTGGAATTAATGAGTGTTACTTCAATTCCCTCTTCACGCAACGAGCGCGACGCCTGGGAGCCAGAGTAATCAAATTCACAAGCCTGACCGATAATAATGGGACCGCTACCTATAATGAGGACGGATTTGATGGAAGTATCCTTGGGCATTTTTCGATTGCAATTTTAATACGCAGGAGAACCCTGCTGCACAAATTGCCCGCAAAGATAATTTTTTTGGGTAATAGGGTGATAGATTTATAGGTTTAATTTTTTTCTTTTTTCTAAAACCGTCCGTTGGAGTTGCAATTATTTAACCACCTGCAATTCAATTACTTTGGTGTAAAACTCTGCGCTGGATGTAATATCTAGATTGCCGGACTGGCTGCTGTTTACCTGTTTTTTTACTAAATAAAGGAAATTTTTGCCCTCCTGCACCCTCATCAATTGCACCGGCGGCACTTTCAGCTCTTCCACGTCAAAAGGTCCTTTGAATTCCGCCATCGCCGACTGGTTTTTTTCGCTTGTGAAAAGCAGGATCAGGCTCTCATTCGCCTGAAACGGTTCTCCGTCAATTTTGAGGGAAAATCCTTTGTCGCGGCTGGCTTCTCCTACGATTGAAAAATCGCGGATCGGCGCCATACTGATCTTATATTCCTGTTCCTGGCCTTTATTATCGGTATATTGAAAAAGGAAAGTGCTATCGTAAGTGCCTGTGCCATTAAACACATAACGCATGGTGCGATCTTCTTCTACCTGACGGGGTAGCATTTTATAACCTTGAAATTTTACGCCATTCTCAAAAGTGAGCGAACGAGCGGTCTCCAGGGTATCCCCTTCATAGAAAGCGGCATGTGCCTTCAGTTGTTGCTCGGTCTGAAGATAGCGCACGTAGTAATCAACGTAGATATGTGCAGGCGCTTTTTGTTCGGATTGGCAGGCTGCCAGCGCCAGTATTGCCAGGAAAGGGAAGTATCTCATAGGGATTTAATCTGATTTTTGCGCCAAATATAAGAAAGGATTCTGGTTTTTGGTTTCCTGATTTTAATATCACAAAATGTTAAATACCCTCCAATGAGTAACCGGCAACAATAAAAACTTAACTTTATGTCATCCTTAGTACTAAAATTGAATTCACAGGAAGCGCTTGTATTCCGGCATTCGTTTTTACCTTTGTGAGCGGCTATCTCGTCTCAATTCCTAATCTGAAGTTTAAATTTGGATATTAAAGGAGAAATTACTCCATCCGGCTGCCTATTGAAACGGATCAGCATTGGATGAAAAAATGTTTGATATGAACCGTTATTTTTTTAACATTGCAAATCTTTCCCTACCCTTTGCTTTTTAGCTTAAAATTAAAGCTTATGACTCGACTTGTACTGTTGTTCCTTTTATTCATTGTTTCGGCCTCCGCTATTGCGCAGACTTCCCTTTCCGGGAAAGTGACCGATCAGGAATCGGGAGAGCCGATTATTTTCGCCAATGTGGTTTTGTACAAAAACGGCGTTTTGGTGACCGGTACAGAAACTGACTTTGATGGCAATTACAGCTTCAGCAGCATTGATCCGGGTACTTACAATGTGGAGATCAGCTACGTGGGCTATCCGACGCAGCGTCTGACCGGTATTTCTGTACTGGCTGGTAAGTCCAATAAAGCTGATGTTCAAATGGTATCTACCGGTGGAGTGGTGCTCGACGAAATAGTGGTTACCGAATACAAAGTACCACTTATTGAGCAAGATAATACTACTTCGGGAGGAGTGATCACCAGTGAGCAAATCCGGAATTTGCCAACCCGAAACATCAACGCGCTGGCTGCTACCACAGCGGGACTTTCTGCCTCCGATGAAGGTGGAGCAATCACTATTCGGGGTTCGCGCTCCAATGCGACCGACTATTATGTGGATGGTATCCGGGTGCAGGGTAACCTGATCCCGGAATCGGAAATCGACCAGCTCCAGGTGATTACCGGTGGTGTGGAAGCGCAGTACGGTGACGTGACCGGTGGTATCATTTCTATTACAACCAAAGGCCCTTCGAGCCGTTTTTCCGGAGGCGTAGAAATTGAAAGTTCCAATCCTTTTGATCCTTATGACAACAGCCTGATTGGGTTTAATTTGACTGGCCCCCTGTTAAGAAATTCCCGTGGGGAATCTATTCTTGGCTTTCGCCTTTCCGGTCGCTTGACCGATCAGGTGGACGATGATCCGCCCGCCATTCCGGTTTACCGGGTAAAAGACGATGTATTAAGCCAATTAGAAGAAAATCCTATTATAAATATTGGTGGTAATCCTTTTGTAGCAGCCGATTTCCTGGATAACGACGATGTAAATGCATTGGATGCGAAGCCTTACGAGGATTATCGTCGCTACGACCTGAATGCCAAACTGGATGCACGCCTGAGCCGGGCTGTGGATATTTCATTTACGGGTGCTTACGCGGATACCAAAAACCGCTTTACGCCAGGCGGCTGGCGGGTTTATAACAGCCATAACAATCCTTTTAACTTGGGGCAAACTTATCGCGGTATTTTCCGTTTGCGCCATCGTTTGGGCGGAGCTAACATTGGAGGGGATCCGTCCAATCGGGAACGCAAGCGTTCACTGATTCAGAATGCCTCCTATACCTTGCAGTTCAGTTATGAAAAAACGCAGGGCGAAACCTTTGATGAGCGTCATGAAGATCGCTTGTTTGATTATGGTTACGTGGGCAAATTTGATATCGAATGGGTGCCTTCTTTTTTGCAATTGTTTGATCCGGCTACCGGACAATCCTACTTGCAGCATACCGATTACCGCGAGGTGCTGAGAGGTTATACGCCAGGAAATAGCAACCCGGTGTTGGCCAATTACAACAAGGCAATGGGCATCGATTTCAGCGAAGGACTGAATGGTCAGATTGAAAATTATATCATTACCAATGGCGGCGGTGGTGCAGTCAATCCGCTGTCAAGGGTTGAATTCATTGCGCCAAACGGAGTCATCTCGGGAATTTTTACCAATTCCTGGAATTTCCATACCAACGTTGGGACGGTTTATAATTCTTATGCCAAAGGCGATAATGATATTTATACTTTTAATGCAAGTGCCTCTTTTGATCTTATTCCGGGTAGTTCCGACAAAGGTCGCCACAGCATCCAAATGGGGGTTTGGTATGAGCAACGCATCAACCGTGGGTATAATGTGGCGCCTCGCGGCTTGTGGAATATTGCACGCCAGCAGGCAAATATCCACATACAAGGTATTCCCGAAAACCCCGACACCGTTGGAACGATTGATG
>CAZGAU010000100.1:0-5853 GCA_964523725.1 uncultured Saprospiraceae bacterium | reverse complement strand
AATATCCACATACAAGGTATTCCCGAAAACCCCGACACCGTTGGAACGATTGATGTTCCTGGCTTTCCCGGAACGCAGTTGTTGGGACTGAGCATCTCTCCCGGTGATGAGAGCCAGTTCTTCCGTAATATACGGCAAGTGACGGGTCAGGGATTGACCGAATTTGTCAATGTGGATGGGCTTTCGCCGGACCAATTAAGTCTGGATTTATTTTCTGCCAAAGAACTCAACGACCAACAGGTGATCGGCTACTTCGGCTACGATTATCTGGGGAATCCTTTCAACGGAACATTTGATGACTTCTTCACCGCTACGGATGCGGATGGCATACGAACTTTCCCGGTGGCGCCCAACCGACCGATTTATTCCGCAGCTTATATTCAGGATAAATTTACTTTCCGGGACATTATTTTCCGCCTCGGGGTGCGCGTAGATCGCTATGATGCCAATACCAAGGTCTTGAAAGATAATTATTCTTTGTACGAGATCATGAGCGCGGATGACTACCATATCGGCACCGGCGAAGAACGCCCGGGCAACATCGGCGATGATTATAAAGTATATGTAAATGAAAGTGGTACTTCGGTGACAGCTTACCGCAATGGCGATGACTGGTTTGCATCGAATGGTACGCCTGTGAATAACCCCGCGACTTTGTTCTCGGGGGGATTGGTTTTTCCGAAATACGCCGACGAGCGTGTCGAAAGAGACCAGAATTTTATCAAATCCCGCGAATTTGATACCAATGTGTCTTTTGAAGACTACGAAGTGCAGGTGAATATTATGCCGCGTCTGGCATTTTCATTCCCGATTTCGGATGAGGCAAATTTCTTTGCACACTATGATATTTTGGTGCAGCGTCCTGCCTCCAACACGCTGGCAACGCCGCGTGATTATTTCTACTTCTCCGATATTACTTATAATGCCGGCAATCCGATCAACAATCCAAACCTGAAGCCGGAGCGTACTATTGACTACGAAGTAGGTTTCCAGCAAAAGCTGTCAAACTCATCTGCTTTAAAAATTGCGGCTTATTACAAGGAATTGCGCGACATGATCCAGATTCGGACCTTCTTCCCGGTACCGACTTCCAGTGGTCAATATACCACTTATGATAATCAGGACTTTGCAACCGTAAAAGGTTTTACTTTCCAGTATGACCTGCGCAGAACGGGCAATGTGGCGGTCAATGCCAATTATACCCTGCAATTTGCCGATGGTACCGGCTCGGACGCCAACTCCCAGAGAGGTCTGACCAACCGCGGTAACCTGCGCACCTTGTTCCCGGTCAATTTTGACGAGCGCCACCGTTTTAACCTGAATGTGGATTTCCGCTACGGCTCGGGCCGCATATACAATGGTCCCAGAATCTTTGGTGCCGATATTTTTGCCAATGCCGGCTTTAACCTTCAGGGAATCATCGTATCGGGACGTCCTTATACAGCGGCTCAGACGCCCACTGAACTGGGTGGGGTCGGTACGGTGGGTGCGATCAACGGCGCCCGCAAGCCCTGGACATTTACACTCAACCTGCGGGTAGATAAGAGCTTCAGTATCAATGATAAACTTGGTCTGAACGTATATGCGCGTGTTTCCAACCTGTTGGATCGCCGCAATGTGATCGCGGTTTATCCGGTGACCGGCTCGCCTACGGATGATGGCTTCCTGGCGTCTTCCTTTGGGGAACAACAGATCAACAACATTGCCAGCTCGGTGCGGGAGGTCGATTCTTATCTGGCATCCTACCAGTGGGCATTGTTGAATCCGAACTTGTACAGTTTGCCGCGTAGAATTTACATTGGTGCGATCATGGATTTCTAAAAATTATTCGGGACCGATTATTAATTGAATTTCAATTAATAACAGTTGCGGACAATTAATAATAAAGAATATTCAACTCATAATAGATATGCAGTATTTAAAATATTTCTTGCTGGGTGTTTTTTTCATCGGCGCTTTCGCAACGGTGGAGGCTCGCAAGCCCTACGACAAGCCGGGGCGGGAGAAACCTACCCAACAACCCAATCCGACACTTAATTTCCGGGAAAACTGTGCCAATTCGGTTTCCGGAATCGATATGTCAATCAATAACGTACGTGCGCGCTTGCTCACCGGCGGTGATGTATGGTGGAATACAACGGACGGACGATACATTGTGCCTAAGGTATCTCCGGGTGAGCCGGAAGTATCATCGATTTATGCCGGCGCGGTTTGGCTCGGTGGCGTTGACCCTGCGGGTAATTTGAAACTTGCCGCCAAGACTTATGGTACCGCCAGCGGTGACTCCGATTTTTTCTCCGGGCCGCTGAATCCTGAGACGGGTAAAACCGATCAGGCAACCTGCGCCAAGTGGGATAAGTTCTTTGTGGTGAAAGGTCAGAACATTCGCGATCATATTCGTAATTTTCGTCAGGCACAACTGGAGGGAATTGAATACGATCCGGATCTCGTGCCAATAGATGTAAAGGGCTGGCCTGCTCGTGGCAACCAGTTTTTCTTTGATATACATCAGTTTGATTTACCCAATACCACCCAGGGTTTGGCCGGCTTTTGGGATGAAGATGGCGATGGTTTGTATGACCCGACGCAGGGCGATTTTCCAATAGTCGAAATTCGCGGTTGCAGTTTTGCTACTCCTGAAGAGCAACCCATTCCCGATGAAATGATTTTCTGGATCTATAATGATGCGGGTAACATCCACTCCGAATCGATGGGTGACCCCATTCAGATGGAGGTGCAGGTACAGGCGTTTGCCTATGCAACGAATGACGAGATCAATGATATGACTTTTCAGCGTTACAAATTGATCAACCGGGCGATTGAAAGTATTGACAGCACCTATTTTGCTATGTGGGTGGATCCTGATCTGGGATGTGATATCGACGACTATGTAGGTTGCGATACCACCCGAAGCCTGGCTTATGTGTATAATCAGGACCCTGAAGATGGTCAAACCGGCTCGATTTGCCCTGGAGGTACACCGACTTACGGCAAAAACATTCCAATTCTTGGTGTGGACTATTTCCGCGGGCCACTCGATGAATTTGGAAATGAGATCGGGATGTCTTCCTTTACTTATTACAATCGTAGTAGTGGAGTTCCGGCACCGGTGCCAGGCACTTCCGATCCCAATAATGCTTTGGAATACTACCGTTACCTTTCGGGATCTTGGCGAGATGGTACACCGTTTACCTTTGGTGGTGATGCTTACCAGGAAAGCGGTCCTCCCATCAAATATGCCTTTACCGAAGCGCCTGACGATGTGAATGGCTGGTCGATGTGTTCTCAGGGTTTGCCTCCGGGCGACCGCCGTACGATTCAGGCTTCCGGACCTTTCCGGCTGGATCCCGGAGCAGTTAATGAATTGATTATCGGGGTGGTGTGGGTACCAGATCAGATATATCCTTGTCCGAGTATTGCAAAATTGCAGGAAGCCGACGACATCGCGCAGTCTTTGTTTGATAACTGTTTCCGCTTGACGGATGGTCCGGATGCGCCGGATGTTGATTTTATTGAATTGGATCGTGAGATTATTGCGGTTTTCACCAACGATACCCTCACTTCAAATAACGCTTTTGAGGCTTACGCCCAACCGGGCTTGCGTATTCCGGCAGGTGTGGAGGACAGCTTGTATCGTTTTGAAGGATATAAACTGTACCAGTTGGCCGGTCCGAATATAAGTATTGCCGATTTGAACGACCCCGACAAAGCTCGTTTGATCTATCAGGTGGACGTACAGAATGGCATTGATCGTATTTTCAACTGGTCAACGGTAGATAACCCCACCGGTAATGAATACTATGTTCCGTCGCTTCGGGTAGACGGTGCGGATGATGGTATTCGCCATACATTCCGGATACGGGAAGATCAGTTTGCTTCGGGTAATGACCGTCGCCTGATCAACCACAAAAAGTACTACTTTACAGCAATTGCTTACGCTTATAACCAATATGCGCCTTTTGATCCAAAGCAGGTACTTGGGCAAAGGCAGCCGTATCTGGAAGGTCGTCGGAATATTGGCGACGGCACGAATACTTATTATACGACAATTCCCCGGCCGATTGTAGATCGGAAGCTGAACGCCATATATGGTGAAGGAGCGGTAGTGACGCGGATTGACGGAGCCGGCACGGGCAACAATTTCTTGGATATTTCGGATGAAACCCGCGATGCGATCGAACAAAATAAATTTACCGGTGAAATCACTTATCGTGCAGGCCGGGCGCCCATTGAAATTGATATTTTTAATCCACTGGATGTTAAAGACGGCGAATTTGAGCTGACCTATTTCGACGAGAATATGGCCAACGAACAACTAGACAAAAATGTACGCTGGCGCTTGAGAAACCTCAGCGACCCGAACAGTCCGGTGATTATTTCTGAAAGTACGATTGATAGATTGAACGAGCAGATTATCAAGCAATTTGGTTTCTCTGTGACCATTGGTCAGGTGGATGATGTAGGTTCCAAACCGACTCAAAACCCGACTAATGGCGCGATTGGTTACGAAGAAGAATATAGGCGGGGCTCTAACGCACAATCATGGTTTACAGGTATTCCTGATGGAGCGGTTCTGGGAACGCGCGCCTTTGATCAAAATGTCTTCAATTTTGTGTTGACCAATGAATCTGAGCCCGACTTCTTGCTGGATCCGAATCAGTCGCTTTCTACTATTGGTCCGGGCTATTTTGTGCCTTATTATCTAACAAACTGGCGTCCGCAAAATGCAAACGACGATCCTTTCATTTCTCCGGCCTGGATCAACGCTGCAGGTAATAATATCGTTCGACAGCAAACATCCTTAACCGATCTGAATAACATAGATATTGTATTCACTTCAAATAAAGATCTTTGGAGTCGTTGCGTGGTGGTGGAAACTTCCAATCGTTTCTATGAAGCGCTCGGCCTGCAAACGGAAGGTAACCGCAGGAGCTTTGATTTGCGTGCTGCGCCGAATGTAACAAAATTTGATGAGGATGGAAACGGCTTACCTGATGTCGATACCCAGAACCCGGGACAAGGCATGGCCTGGTTCCCGGGATACGCAATCGACGTGGAAACCGGACAGCGGTTGAATATTTTCTTCGGAGAAAACTCGGTTTACGATGGCTCCCTGTTCCCGGAGGCTTATGCTACCCGACCAGCGGGCCGCGATATGATGTTCAACCCAGCGTCGCAGGTATTTATTAATGATGGCAATTTTGCGAATATCTTCCAGTACTATGCTGGAGGTCAGCATATGGTGTATGTTACAAAACAAGCATACGATGGCTGTGCGCAACTTCAAACGCTGCTTCGCCAAACGAACATCAATAAGTGGCGGGGCGTGCGTGAAGTGACCTGGGCTGGTTTAATGATGTCGCTTCCGGGCGGACCGCAACTGCGTTCTTACAAAGATGGACTGATTCCGGACGATTTGATCGTCAAACTTCGGGTCAACAATCCTTATAAAGTAGCTAAGGGAACCAATGATTTCCGGGGGTATCCGACGTATCGATTTAAGATTGAAAACAAACAGGCGGTGGCACTGGATGCTCCGGGCATTGAGACTGCACTGGACAAGATCAATGTAGTACCCAATCCGTATTACGGATTCTCGGATTATGAAATTTCCCAGTTTGTCAATACCGTCAAGATTACCAATCTGCCTGCCAAGTGCGAAGTGACGATTTACACGCTCGACGGCAAATTTATTCGTCGTTATACCCGCGATGAAGTCGGGCAAGTGCCGCGGGGTGGCAATCGCGCTATTGAACAGCAACAGATTTTACCTGATCTGGAATGGGATTTGAAAAACAACAAAGGCATTCCGATTGCGAGTGGCGTGTACCTGATCCATGTGAAGGCGGAAGG
>CAZGAU010000099.1:0-19943 GCA_964523725.1 uncultured Saprospiraceae bacterium | reverse complement strand
GTTCAAAAGTTTGAAGTGTTCGCCGGTTGAAACCAGCGCTACTATAACAATGGTCAGACGACATGCTGCCACCTGACCACTGCTGTTTTGCGTTGTAAAGATAATGATTTTTGCCGGAGAAAAATTGAGGATTCCGTTTTTGAAATTATAAGTGTCTGGTAATCTGGGAGATATTATTTTAAAAGAATTTTTGCAACCAATTTTCTACCTGCGCTGATCGTTTGTACAAAATAGGTTCCTCGGGCTAAATGCGCGAGCTGAAGCGAAGCAATGTTGCCGCCCTTAAATTGAGAACGATACACGATTTTACCATTCACATCAAAAACAAAAATATCTGTTGGATTCGAAGTATCAAGCAATTGAACCTGAATATTCCCATCCGAAGGATTGGGAAAAACATTTAGTTTGTTTGTAATAAGCTGAGGATCAGTAATATTCACTGTTTCATCCAATTTGAAATCCCAGATACCGCGACCATAAGTGCCAAAACGCACCGTTTGTAAGGATTCTACAAACTCGACCGACCAGTAAGTTTGCGCCGGCGCGCATTGCCCGGAAAGGTCGTACCAGCGCTCGTCCGTGCGTACATACACGAACGGTCCCGCCTCGGTAGCAGCGAACAGCAGGCTCTCATCGGCGTTGCCGGTAATGGCAAGAACCAGCGTATTTGGTAGCCCTTCAGACATGGAGACGAATGTTTTTCCGCCATCGGGGGATTTATAAACCGGCGGATTGGAATAACCGCTTCCGCCCAGATACACCGTGCCCAACTCAGTTTTGGAGGGATAAATCGTCTGACCATATAAATAATGCCCATCCGGTACAAAATTCAAATTTTGTATCCAGAATAACCCGCCAGTAACGGAATAAAAAAAACGCCCGTTGGTGGTAGCTACATACCAAAGGTCAGGATTCAGGGTGGAACTCGCGATTGCCGAAATTTCGCCGCCGCCCGATTCTGTTTTGAAATTAAAAGGCAGTTGTGATACATTGATTTCATTGCGATCCGCTTCCAGCCGAATGATATGAGAACCCTTGCCACCATTGACATTCCCGCCCGCCATGTAAATTGCATTTTCATTGGCAAACGGACTCTCCATAAGTGGTGGCAGCCAGACCGATTCATTTTCAGATTCGAGTTCATAACCTGCCGTGAAACGCCCCGTTTGCGCATTGGCATAATAAGAAACATCACCGCCAGGATAGACCGTCCAGAGTGATTGACCACTATTGGAAAAAACGAGATGCCCATAATCCCCGGAAGTTACCTGTTTAAAGGCTTTCATGCCGGGCGTGTCGAAGCCATCCGCCAATTGAAACCCCTGATCCTGCGAGCCGGCATACACGTATGCGGGAAAGTGCGGGTCGGTGCGAACGCTGTAATATTGACTGGTATTCAGCCCCCACAAGCTGATATTTTGCTGCGAGTCTAAATAATCTTCCGAAATTGTTAAGCCGCCATGATGGCTAATTAATAAAAACGGAATGCCTTCATTGTCAATAAATTCGGAGAAATTCATGATGTCGGCATGTAATTTGTTCTCCACATTATTATAATAATCCCACCAATTATTTACTTTAGTCCAGGTGTTGCCACCATTCAGACTCCGATAGCATTCCACTTCACCCATAAGCAGGGCGTCCGGATTGGAAGGCAATACATAAAGTCCAACATCCCAAGGTTTTGTATTCAAGAAACCTTTGGCTTGCCAGTTGATACCATAATTTTCGGTGGCGTGCACCCTAATGCCATTATTAACGGAGTAAGCGTACAAGCGTATCATTTGATTGCCGGCCCAGCCGACAAGATTGGCGGGCGCTTCCCCGAGTTTGAGCTCATTTCCAAAATTGATGGGCGTGATGGCATCGGTTTGAGCGTTAATCCTGGAGATTTTGGCGAAGCCGGTTTTGGTTTTTTCTACAAGCAGTAGCTCATTGGAATGGTGCGGTTTGCAAAGCGCCAACGTAGAAAAATCACTGGTTTCAAAGTCTTTGACAGGCTGAAAACGCTCGCCCCGGTCGATAGATTTATATAAAGTAATTTTATCCCGATAGGATGGTCGTTGTAAGAAATAATAGCTGTGCTGTTCGTCATTCAAAATGACCGGATGGTGAAAATACCCCCAGCGATCGGCGTAGCGAATGCCCTCTGCGGGCATCCAGGAGTGGCCTTCATCATCAGAGTAATGTGGAATGCGCCCCGCAAAGGCGAGGAGCCTTCTGCCGCCAGGAATGGGGATGAACTTTAGAATTCCGGGGTCAAACTGCAAATCTTGGTTGACAACCTGCCAGTTGGTGCCGTCCCTAGGTCCACGCCACAGGGTTCCTCCTGCCGAGATCAGCCAGATTTGGTTGGTTTCTGCATCATAAAAAGTATTAAAAATGCTGCCTGCCTGATTGCCACTGCCGCGCTCCTGCCATTGCCCTTGCACCTGCCCGTTTGCTATGGAAATGGTGCCGCAATCTTCGCGAGGCGACAAGGATTGTAGGCGTTTTTGGTGCTTTCGGTAGCGGTTTTGATATTCGACTTGTTGCCAGTCTGTGCCCGGTGCACTTTGATGCATGAGTTCTAGCCAGGCTTTACGTTTGATACGCTCAGTGCCTTCTTCCTGGTGGGTAGGTGCGGGGAGAAGCGAAGAGTGAGGGTATTCGTCCCGGTGAAGTAACGTAGCAATGAAAACTCCCGCTGCAAGCAGGAGGAGATGTCTTTTCATAACTTGTGGCAATTGGTTAGAGCAAAAAAGGTCGAAAAACTCCGATTCACTTTCACAAATATAATAAAAAATCTTCTTTTATAGAGAACACAGGTTACAGCACTTGTAATATCCATGCTTTGCCTCCTTCAAAATTATTATAAGCAAGATTACGAATGTGACATTGAATTTTAACAAAAGATTGGTGCATTATGCTGATTGAAAACGTTCATTTTGTCGCTTGCGTTGCGATTTTTTTTTAGAAAAGAGTTATCTCTAGTATCTGTTGTAATCAAGGAATTTGGAAACTGAAATGCCATCAAATCAAGGGATATTCGGGACTTTCATAAAAGTAAAACTTTCACTTCGCAGGGATCAATTTTCTCCCAATAAAAGGGGGTTAAAAAATTTTAGTGACTGAAAAGGTTTTTACGAACCGAATAAAGCGATAGTTGTTCATTGAGTGATGATAGTAATACTTTAATCAAATTAACAATTATGCACCAACCAACAACGAGTGCTGATGCAAAACTTCAGCCTGGATCAAATAAAACCACCATTACTATTGCTCGCGGCGACGGCATTGGCCCAGAAATTATGGATGCTACTCTGGCGATTCTGGAAGCAGCAGGGGCCGATATTGACTACGAAGAGATTCACATCGGTGAAGCCATTTACCACCAGGGGCACAAGTCAGGTATCGCCCCGGAAGCCTGGGAAAGCCTGCGTCACAATAAAGTTTTTCTCAAGTCGCCTATCACCACACCTCAGGGCAGTGGGTACAAAAGCCTCAACGTGACCATCCGCAAAACATTGGGTTTGTTCGCCAACGTGCGTCCCTGCAAGGCTTACTCGCCTTACGTGAAAAGCAACTTCCCGAAAATGGACCTGGTAGTTATTCGCGAAAATGAAGAGGATTTATACGCTGGAATCGAGCATCAGCAAACGCCGGAGGTGGTACAATGCCTGAAGCTCGTATCTAAACCAGGTTGTGAAAAAGTGATCCGTTATGCGTTCGAGTATGCGCGTGCATATGGTCGTAAAAAGGTGAGCTGCATGACCAAGGATAATATCATGAAGCATACCGATGGCTTGTTTCATAAAACCTTTGATGAGGTAGCGCAGGAATATCCGGATATTCAAAGTGATCATTATATCATCGACATCGGCGCAGCGCGGCTGGCGGCTCGTCCGGAGCAATTTGATGTAATTGTTACGTTAAATTTATATGGTGATATCATATCTGACATTACTGCAGAAGTAGCCGGATCGGTCGGTTTGGGGGGCTCTGCTAATATCGGCGATGGTTTTGCGATGTTTGAGGCAATTCATGGCTCTGCCCCGGATATTACCGGTAAGAATATAGCGAATCCCTCGGGCTTGCTCAATGCGGCTTGCATGATGCTGGTGCATATTGGTCAGCCGAAAGTTGCTGAAAAAATCCAGAATGCCTGGCTTAAAACACTGGAGGATGGTATTCACACGGCGGATATTTACAGCGAGGCATTTACGAGACAAAAAGTTGGCACCAAAGCTTTTGCAGAGGCAATTATCGAGCGTTTGGGTAAAAGACCGGAAAAACTTGGCAGCATTGAACTAGGAAAGGATGCTAAACCGATTGAAATTAAAATCAAGCCAACTCCTGCCGCCGAAAAGAGGTTGGTAGGTGTGGATGTATTCCTGGACTGGACGGGGGAAAATCGCGATCCGAATGTGCTTGGAGCCAAGCTGGATGCGCTCGCCGGCGAAAATCTTCAGCTGAAAATGATTACCAATCGCGGGGTCAAGGTTTATCCTCATGGTTTGCCGGAAACTTTTTGTACAGACCACTGGCGTTGCCGTTTTGTGTCCAATGATTCGAAGCTGAAAGCTAATCATGATGGCATGAAGGCCGCTTCTGACGTTGAATACAAGGATGTAACCGCGCTGCTGGATCGATTGACCACGGTGGAACTGGATTTTATTAAAATCGAAAATTTGTACGAAATAAATGGTGAAAGAGCCTATTCTTTAGGACAGGGCGAGTAAAAGCGCCTGTATCAACAAATGTTATTTTTTTTGCGGAGGTGACGTCTCTGCCGAGGCGTCGTCTATTTTTTTGGAATAAACCTGCATCTTTTTTTGTCTAACAATTGTTTTGATAGCAATCCTTTAATCCATAATAACAAAACCCTTTGTCTTATGAGTGTAGAAAGTCTTTATCAACAGGTATTTGAGAACAATAAAAAATGGATTGAAAGCAAAACAGCGAATGATCCTGATTTTTTTGTTAAACTTTCACGTGAACAGCGACCGGAATTTTTGTGGATCGGTTGCTCCGATAGCCGGGTACCTGCCAATGAAATCATGGGGCTGGAGCCAGGTGATGTGTTTGTGCATCGCAACATCGCCAATGTGGTGCCTACCATTGACGTGAATGTGCACTCGGTGATCCAGTATGCCGTGACGGTTCTGGAAGTGAAACACGTCATTGTATGCGGCCACTATGGCTGTGGCGGCGTGAAAGCAGCATTACAACAGGAAGATTTGGGCAAGCTCAATATGTGGTTGCGCAATATCCGCGATGTGTACCGTCTGCACCGCAAGGAATTGAATGCGATTGAGGATATGGAAGCCCGTACCAATCGTCTTGTAGAACTCAATGTGCAAGAGCAATGTATAAATGTAATTAAAACTTCATTTGTGCAAAAACACTTTGCGCAGCACGGCTATCCGATCGTACATGGCTGGGTTTACGATTTGAAAAACGGGATTCTGAAAGACCTGGAAATAGATTTTGATTCGATTTTGAAAAATATTCAGGAGATTTATAAAATCGCCTGACCATAGAATTACATATTTGCATTAATAATCGTACGGCAACTGCAGCAGGAGCGTTGCCGTATGTTTTTTCTATTTGGCATGCTGTGCTTACGCAGATGAATCTTGCCTTCCGGGAAAAAGCATGGGTATAAAGGCAGCTCCCATCGCGAAAAGAAATACAGGTAGAAACCACTTACCCAATCCAGAGGTTTCGCCGAATGCAATCTGAATACTTCTCCAACTGATGTAAAGCGTCATCAAAACAGTTACAAGCCCCATCAGGCGTAGTGAAAGCCTGGCTTTGGTATATATGAGGCGCTTTTTCGGCGGGCACTTCGTACGGGAAATTCAATTTGGCAGGCTTTCTTGAAACTCGCAGGAGTAAAAATATGACCAGTCCCATGATCACCGGTAGTATCCACAGCATTGCCTTGGGGCCCCAGGCATCGGGTTTGCCCGCCCCATTGAAATGAATGGGGACCGACTCCGGAATCTGCATGTAATTAATGGCAATAATCAAGAAACTTCCCACAATTGCCGAAATGATCATGCGTACCAGCCAGATTTCCTGTTCGGACAGGGGTATGTCCAGGTTTGGGTTTTCTTTTCGGGCCATGTTTATTGACTTTATTATAAAAACAAAGCGTACAGAATTGTATTAAACAGAGCGGTCAGAATTGCCAGCCACAACGCAGGCAGGAAGCCTTTCACATCGAAACCTTTCACAAAATGTGCCGCCATCCAGATGACCAGCGCATTGATTACAAAAGTAAATAATCCCAGCGTCATGATCCTTAATGGAAGCGCCAGAAAATTCATAATTGCACCGATGGTCGCATTGAGCAAAGCCAGCACCAGTGCGGCAACCAGTGCCCGCCCGAAGTCGGTGATTCTCACGCCTTTCAGGAAAGAAGCTCCCACGAAAAGCGCCAACGCATTCAGCAAAACTTTGATGATAATCGTGCCCAGAGAGGACTGTACCAGTGCCGCTTCTGAAAAAAAAAGGAGCATAGTCGTAAGTGGTTGTTATTCAAGTAATTAAATGGGGTTAATTCGCTTGTTGTCGCTTTAATTCCTTGACTTCTACTTCGTATTGCTTTAGTTTTTTCTGCAATTCCAAATTATCGCGCTCCAGTTGTTCAATCCGCTTTTTCATATCCTGCATTTGCACTTGAATGTCTGAAGGCTGCAAGTCTTCTTTGCCATTGGCAGTAGTGACGGAGCGATCAGTATCGCCATTGGTTTGAGCTGGTTGCGTTTGATTGGTGGTTTGCTCGATGCCGAGCAATTTTTTGGCTTCTACAATGGGATCCTTGCCATTATAGAGCGATGCGCCCACAAACGCCAGTGGCACCAGGATAATCATCACGAGCAAAAAGCGCGTGAAAGCGGTGAGTTTTATTCTTCTAGCCATGTTATAAAAATTGAATATGATTTAATTTAATGATGGTTGTTCTATTTTAAAAACAACGTACGATTCATTTCTCATGAATAAAAACCTAAAAAGATGAATATGTTTGATCCATCCTCTACAAAGATAAGTGCTAAAACTATTCGGGGCAGGCTATTTCTACTGATATCGTGAAATTTCGGATGAAGCGGGATTTTGCGGGTTTTAATTATTAAAATGGCACTTTTTCAGTCAAAGCTTGGTTTCTAATATGGAAATCCGCTAATTTTAACCAGAATTTAATCGTTATGAAAAACTTGGAAGATATTCTGAAAATCCTTCGAGAACGTAAAGCATATTTACAACAAAAGTACGGCATTAAAGCTATTGCTGTGTTTGGTTCTTATGCTAGAGCGGAACAAACCGAAGATAGTGACGTGGATGTGATGGTGGAGCTTGGCGATAAAGAGCTGGGAATGAAGTACTTAGCCATGGCTCGGGAAATAGAAAATTTTTTGCAACATAAAACGGATGTGGTCGCTCGCGATGCAATCAAACCACGATACTTTGAAGCGATAAAATCTGATTTGCATTATGCCTAAGAGGGAAGTGAACTTGCTGTTGAAGGATATAAAAGAATCACTTGACAAAATTGAACGTTATACTGCATTCATGACGAAAGCGGAATTTTTAGCGGATGAGAAAACCATAGATGCAGTGATTCGCAATTTTGAAATAATTGGGGAAGCTGCCCGTCAAATGCCGGAAGATTTTATCCTTCAAAACCCTTCTATTCCGTGGCGAGATATTAGAGATTTTAGGAATGTTCTTATCCATGAATATTTTGGAGTTAGCTTAAAAACGGTTTGGGAAATCCTTCAAATCAACTTGCCGGAGCTTAAAATTCAATTGGAAAAACTTATCTCTGAATAAATGACTTATTGTTCTCGTTAAATTATTATACTCGCGAAATTGTAACCAACCATCTCCATAGCCAAAATTTAGAAACAAAAATGACCGAAGCATACATTTATGACGCACTGCGCACTCCGCGCGGCAAAGGCAAAAACAACGGCGCTTTGTATGAAGTTAAGCCCATTCGTCTGACCGCCATTGTCCTGGAGGCACTCCGCGAGCGCTACAACCTCGACACTTCCCAAATAGAAGACGGTATCCTGGGTTGCGTAACGCCCGTGGACGATCAGGGTTTTAATATTGCCAAAGCAGCCTTGCTTTACGCGGGCTGGAGCGATGCGGTAAGCGGTATGCAAATCAACCGTTTTTGCGCTTCGGGGCTGGAGGCAGTGAATCTCGCTGCCATGAAAATCAAGGCTGGCTGGGCTGATATGATCGTGGCCGGTGGCGTGGAAAGTATGAGCCGCGTGCCCCTGGGCAGTGACGGCGGACCTTTGCTCTACGATCCTGAGGTTATTTCCAAAGTAAATTACATCCCGCAAGGGGTTTCTGCAGATCTGATCGCCACCATCGAAGGTTTCTCCCGGGAAATGGTGGATGAATTTGCCCTGCAATCGCAGGTGCGTGCTAGTCAAGCCTGGATCAATGGTTTTTTTGCAAAAAGCATTGTCCCTCTATTCGATCAAAATGGTTTACTGATCCTCGATAAAGACGAGTATTTCCGACCCGATACGACTTTGGAGAAACTCACTAATCTTTCACCGGCTTTCGCCAAAACCGGTGAGCAAGGCTTTGATGAAATGGCACTTCGGCGTTATCCGACCATTGAAAAAATCAATCACGTACACACGGCAGGCAATTCTTCGGGCATTGTAGATGGGGCTTCCGCGGTGTTATTGGCAAATAAGGAAAAAGGCGAAGCCCTGGGATTAAAACCGCGCGCACGGATTGTGTCGATTGCGAATGTCGGCACCGAACCTGTGATTATGCTCACCGGCCCTACTCCTGCCGCTCAAAAAGCGCTGCTGGCAGCCGGCATGACCGCCAAGGATATCGACCTCTGGGAATGCAACGAGGCATTTGCCGCTGTGCCTTTGAAATTCCAACGCGATCTGGATATTGACCCTGAACGGCTTAATGTAAATGGCGGAGCGATTGCTTTCGGGCATCCGCTGGGCGCTACGGGCGCGATGTTGTTGGGCACTTTACTCGATGAACTCGAACGCCGGGATTTGACTACTGGTTTGGTCACCCTTTGCGCCGGGGGGGGCATGGGCATCGCTACGATTATTGAGCGGGTTTGAATTTTTTATAGTTCGGTAGTTCAAAAGTTGGATGGTTCTAAAGTGCCTATATTTGGGCGTTTTGAAAAAAAATGAAAAAAATTATTTTTTCAGGCAACGTTTTTCTGTTTCAAGGCATCTCCCTAATATAGACTTGAAAATACACCATGTTTTCCTTCATATATCAAAAGTCGCTAGTCTCCGGAATTAGCGACTTTATTTTTTTTATCCTTTCCAGTTTAACCTCCACGTTTTCAATGATTTTTTTTACATAAAAAAATGACCCCGGAATAGGGGGGAATAAGAAATCTTACATCTTATTATCAAAATCATTACAAAAGTTTACCCCTTATGAAACAGAACTACATGATTCTGAACCGATATTATATTACCAAAACTGAAAACAATCATGCAATTATCACCCGTTTTCACCGTCATCACCGGCGCCAGCCAGGGCTTGGGCCGGGCACTGGCGATGGAATGCGCCCGCCGGGGACGCCACCTGATCCTGCTGTCTTTACCGGAGGAAGGACTGCCGGAATTAGCCAACTTTCTGTTCGCGCGTTATCGCGTGAAGGTGCTGTATTATGAAACCGATCTTACGCAAGAGGATGCGCCGCAGCAATTTTACAACTGGCTCGGGGAGCAGAAACTCCATGTAAATATGCTCATCAACAATGCCGGTATCGGCGGTACGCTTTCATTTGCGCAGGCTTCCCCCAATTACATTAACAACATTATATTACTAAATATCCGGGCGCTGGCCATGATGACCCGCTTATTAGTCCCGGAGTTACAACGGCATCATAAGTCGCATATTCTAAATATTTCGAGCATGGCGGCTTTTAGTCCGATCCCTTTCAAAACGGTTTATCCGGCGTCAAAAGCTTTTGTATATTCGTTTTCAATGGGACTGCGCGAAGAGCTTCGGCGATCTTCGGTAAGCGTTAGCGTATTGCATCCCGGGCCTATGGCAACCAAACAGGATAATATTATAAGGCTGCAGCAGCATGGATTCCTGGCACAATTAAGTACACTTACCATTGAACAAGTGGCGCGTAAAGCCCTTCAATCAATGGAGCGCGGCACGGGTATCATTATTCCTGGCATACTAAATAAGATTAGTTACAGGATAATGGGGATGTTGCCACATGCCTTGCAGGCGCCGATTTTGGGAAGAATATTTACAAAAGAATTGCCGGTTTGTCATGCCAAGTAAAAAAGTATTAATCACCGGAGCCACAGGCTTACTGGGTAGCAATGTAGCCGCTGAGCTTGTGGAACGCGGCTTTCAGGTTCGGGCTCTGTTGCGGAAGTCGAGCAATACCATTGCCATACATGATATACCTTGTGAAAAATATTATGGTGATATTACAAATGC
Organism: uncultured Saprospiraceae bacterium; assembly: GCA_964523725.1. Lineage (GTDB taxonomy): Bacteria > Bacteroidota > Bacteroidia > Chitinophagales > Saprospiraceae > JADJNW01. Next base: position 9,479 of record CAZGAU010000099.1, on the reverse strand, counting down.
CCAATCGGTAAGCGAAGCCGTGGAAGGTTGTGACTTTGTCATTCATTCGGCTGCCAATACCAGCCAGTGGGGCGCGGATATGACTGCGCATGACTCGGTAAATGTGCTTGGTACTCAGTATGTTATCAAGGCTGTTAAAACGCATAATATTCGAAGATTTATTCATGTGAGTACCGCCAATACCATGCGCCCAGGCAGCTTGAATCAGCCCGGAAACGAGCAGCATTCATTTAGTTATGGCGACTCGGCTACTAAATATATTGCCACAAAACATGAAGCGGAACAACTCGTGCTGGATGCTGCTAATCAGGGCGTTCCGGCGCTGGTTGTTAATCCGACTTTCATGATCGGGCCGCGCGATGCCAAGCCGAGCTCGGGTAAAATGATCCTTTATTATATGCGTAACCCTTTAATTGTCTGCCCTTCAGGTGGTAAAAACTTCGTGCCGGTGCGCGATGCGGCAGTCGCCATTGCCAATGCGCTGGAACAAGGACAAATCGGAGCCCGATATTTACTCGCCGGTGCAAATCTTGATTATGAAACCTTTTTTGAGATGGTAGCGGAAGCTACGGGTAGCGGAAAACCCACCCTTACAGCGCCGGGCTGGCTGTTGAAAGGAATCGGACGGATCGGCGATGTGATTCAGTATTTTACACGCGAGCCGATTTCATTTACTTACGCGAATACTTCTTTACTGACAATTGATAATTTCTACACTGCATCAAAAGCCATTCGCGAACTGGATATGCCGCAAACGCCTATTAATAAAGGTATCCAGGAAGCAGTCGAGTGGTTTACCCGACATGAATACCTGAAATAACGAAGCATAGTAAATAATTCCAGTACATTCACTTATTCACTGATTATGATAATCATGATGCTCTTTCTGTATCTCAGGAAGATTCGCCGGAGGCATGCTTCTTCCAAAGGATATTTGGATAAATAATTTAATATCAGTATATTTTTTATTTGAACAGCGCTGTTTTTAAATCTTTCTATTGTAAAACAGCACTTTCTTTAGTACCTTTCGATCACTATAAAAATCTAAAAACCATGAACTTCATCTTCATCACCATGTTAAGCTGGCTGACCATGTTTGTCGGCCCTACGAAAAGTCAGGATCTGAATTATCAGATTTTGTTTGGCGACAAGCAAGTAGGGACGCTCACGGTGCAACCCACAAATTTTAAAGATGACACTTTTTCGATCACCATGGAAGCTAATATGTCGTTTCCACTAATGGATATAAATTCGGTAGCGGAAGCCAAATACAGCAACGACAAGCTTTTGAAAGCCACCAATGTGCAAAAGGTAAACGGAAAAGTACGCGAAAGTTCAAAAGTGACCTGCAACGGCGACCATTATCTCGTCCATGTGGACAAAGAATCACACACTTTGCGGGAAGAAGTGCGCTACAGCGTGGCAATGTTGTATCATTTCGAGCCCAAGGGGCTAAAGAAAGTTTTTTCGGAGCGTTTTGGTGAATTTGCCACCATTAAAGAAATTGCGCCAAATCAGTATGAATTGGAAACGCCCGATGGCAAAAAGAATAAATATACTTATAAGAACGGAATCTGCGTCAAAATGCAAACCAACCATATGCTATCAAAAGTCACGTTTCGGCTAAACCCGGAAGATATGCCTGCCTCTGGCAAATAATCAAATAACATTATACAAAGAACCTCGACTTTTTCGTCGGGGTTTCTTTTTTTCACCGGAAATATCCCGCATTTCACCCCCGGATTTTTGTCACTTCAGCCCGGAAACCGCGCCAATAGCATATCTATGCGGTTGCTGAACTGCCACTTTCGCCCCCAAATTTGCGTCTATCCTGAGGTGAGGGCAGTAGAGTTTTATTGAAATAAAAAAACTGACTTCTCATTTCTGTTATCTGATTGCTAACATTAAAACCCGACTAAAAATGTCTTACCGAACATTAGTGTTGGCGGCGTGCCTGTGCGCTGCCCAGGCGATGCTTGCTCAAAATTACAGGCTTGCTTACTTCGGCGAAACCGTGACGCACTACGGCCTGCGCGGCGGGCTTGAATATTCGCTGCACCACACGGAAAAGCCCGGGGACCTTGCTTCCATCCGGAATGAGCTGATACTGGGCATTCATCTCACCGTATTCCGGCATCCAGATAATCACATCGGCGTGATTCTGTCACCCGAACTGGGCTGGCGACGCACCGGCAAACGTGGCGGCATCATTCAGGCAGCGGTGGCTACTGGTTTGTTTCGCTCCATTTATGAAGGCTCCACTTACAAAACCGATGAAAACGGCAATTTCAAAAAAGTGCCACTGGCCGGTCAATGGGGCTTTATGCCCGGCGTTTCTCTGGGCTTTGGCAAAGACCTTTCGGTGGGCGGCGATACGCCTATGATTTTGTTTGCTAATGTGCATTATATGCGCCAGTACCCTTACAACAAAACTTATTTAATTCGCCCGGCTCTCGAAGCTGGAGTCATTATAAAAAATAATAACAAATGAAAAATATTGTGAAGATCATTACGCTTTCGGCCGCTTTTATTACATTTTTATTTACAGCCTGCACCCAAAACGACAATGTCGAATTATCCGAGAACCTGCGCCTGCGTCATAAAGGTGCAGACATGCCGATCTGGGTGCGCGGCAATCTGCAAAGCCGGAAAATGTTGCTTTTCTTGCATGGTGGACCCGGTGAATGCTCGATGTGCCTGCGGGAATTTTTTGACGATATTGAACAAGAAATGGCGGTGGTGTACTGGGATCAGCGCATCGCCGGCGCCGCTTCAGGCAATGCCGATCCGGCTACTTTGACGTACCCGCAATTCGCAGAAGATCTGGAAATGGTGGTCAAATTATTGAAAAATCGCTACCCCGATGTGGAGATTTATTTACTTGGTCATAGTTTTGGCGTAGAAATGGCCTGGCAGTTTCTTACCACCGGCAATAATCAGGATTTGGTGAAAGCCTTCATCGCGCTCGACGGCATTTATTCTACCTACGATTGGCTCGTGCAAGTGCGCGAGTGGGTGCTCCGCGAAGCTCGTACAAAGGGAGATACCGAGGCGGAAGAATTTATGCTGGCACATCCGGTTACCCGGGAAAACATGCGCGACATCAACTGGGGCGACTGGTACAGCCGGATGTTCCGCCTCGATGCCAATCCCGTGTGGCCCACGGATGATAAGGGTTATGTGCTCAGGCAATGGTTTAAAATGCCGCACTCCAAGCTCAGTCAGAGCGCCAATACTGGTCAGTACGATCGCTATTATGCGGAAGAAATTTTCAATTTTGACCGTAGCACCCTGCTGAAAAATGTGCATATTCCCGTGGCTTTGTTCTGGGGCGTCAAGGATGGCATCATTCCAATCGAGGTGGGTTATCAAACTCGCGAATTATTAACTGCTCCGGTAACTTTTGTAAGATTCGAAAACTCCTGGCACGCTGCATTTCACACGGAAAAAGAGAAATTTACCGAAGAATTATTACATTTTGTAAATGAAAACTAAATAAAATGCCGATGGGTTGATATTTTGCATCATATCAGCCCATCAACCATTCAGCCACTGCTTGAATTCTAAAGCTTTTTTCCGGCTCACGGTAACCTCTTCATTATAAACGGGTTCCAGCGTTACAATCAGCTTGCCACTGGTATCGCTTTTCACTTCCTTGACCGATTCGAGGTTGGCGATTATCTGGCGATTCAGGCGATAAAAACTGCCATTTGGCAAGGTTTTCATCAATTGTTCCAGCGTTTGGTCCATGCGATAATCCTGGTTTTCAAAGGTTCGCACCAGCGTCACTTCGCCCACTTTATGAAAATAGGCAATTTCCTCCAGTGCCACCGGTAGTAGTGATTTGCCAAAATAAGCCAGCACATTTTTCCGGGCAGGCTGCGCCAATGTGGAGGTTTCCTGCATTGCAGGTGCTGGTTCCTGCCGGTAATATTCTCGCAGATAGAGCGCATAATAAAACAATTGCACAATGGTAAGCATGAGCAGCGCCACCGGTATATCGATTACAAACGAGAAACTAATATCATATAATTCGTGCCGATATTCACGCATTATGATGTCATTGTAAATAAAAGTGACCAGCAATGTAAAAATAACGGTCATACCATACACGGAAACCATTTGCACGACAAGGCGTTGGTGAAAATCAGCAATCCAGGAGTAGCGCCGGTCCAGTTGGCGAATGATCCGTTTTGATAATTCCCAAACGGTCCAGATGGAAACGATGCAGATTAATAAATCTACATAATAAACCGGATCGCGCAGCAACCCGATTAAGGGGGAAGGCTCCCCGATATGGCGATACATAACACCCAGCAACGGCACCAAAATCAGGCGCAGCAGCCGGTCGTGATAAACGGGGGTAAACGCAGTTTTACTCATGATATAGCTGATGTTACTGCAAAGGTAATACTAAATGGAATTGAAAGTTAGGTTAACGGATTAGTTGCACATTTTGCACCAAAGATCCTTCCTGCGCAATGCCGGTTTCATCTACCAGCTTGTAGCGCACAACCGCAACGTATAAGCCATCCGCGACTGGCTTTTGCAGATACATACCGTCCCAGTTAGCATCGGGGGCATCCATGTAAAATAATTGATTGCCCCAGCGATTGTAAATCGTCATTTGCACCTGTGTTATGATGCAATTGCTAAATAACTCGAGGTAATCATTTTGTCCGTCGTAATTCGGACTAAATGCGGTTGGTAAATAAACCGAGCAATGGCAAGGCTCTTTCTGAAGATTAAATTCATAAACGGTTGGCGCGATGCAATTGTGATCACTGGCGCGATAGGTGCCGGCTTGTTCCAGGAGCCTTGTATTTTCAGACGTTTCATCTTCCCAATGAAAGCCCGGGCCCGGTAGGCTCACCTGCCAGCTTTCCTCGCATTGCAATAAGGTGTCAATTTGTATGATACTTTCATTATGTAAGCTACAACTTTCTGTAAATAAAAATTCCCTGGAGCCTCGTATGATATTTGCTTCCACATTTCTGAATGCAGGCTCAAAAAATGTAATATTCAGAGGAGAAAATGTAACAGCCGCATCATTGGATATCAAATTATGAAAGGATTCCCAGGAAAAACATTTACCTGATAAAGAATCGAGTGAATATTGCAATAAAAAGCCGGAGGGCTTATCTGTATTGGCTACTTGCACGTCGCCGCTGCCAACGATATTTGCGATTCGGTTCTTGCCGATGGAGTGGTAAATAGAAGCCGTTTGTAAAGATTGATTGGTGATCAGTTTTTGCTGTTGTAATATTTTTCCATCAGAAGAAAGCCGTAATTGACAGGGGAAATTCTCACCTTCGCCGGGGCAATTGTAACTCAGAAGTAGTTCTCCTTCAGTAAGTTGAATCAAATCGGCGCCTGCGTTTGCCATCGGAAACTGCGCACTTTTCCAGATTAAATCTCCCGTTTCATTTATTTTATATAAAAAAGCACGCTCCTCTTTTATCGCCAGGAATACGTATCCATCACCTGCATCTACTGGCCCGGCAACTGGATAAAAGCCTGATCCTGAATCCAATAGCTCCGACCACTGTAAATTGCCCTGTGCATTTAGTTTTACTAAATAAAATCCTGAGCGACATAAAAACCCATTATCATTTGTAATAATAGCCTGCCCCACCGACTCGAAAGGCTCAAAAACCTTCGCCCATTGATAATTTAAATTTTCATCAAAAACCGCCAGAAACCCCTGTTTGGGCGTGTTCCAGTCGAGTAGCAGCCCGTAAGCCATGAGCCGGTTGTTCTTTAATACGATATTATATGTAAAATTATCCACCGCGCCGCCGTGAAAGACCTTGAAGCCCAGCAGACCGCCGTTTTTGTTGAGCCTCAGCAGGAAAATAAATTCGCTGTTGGGCACCTCGTACGCCGTGCCGTACACAAAAATCTCGTTCGCATCATTGATCAGCACATCCTTGAATTTCATGTAATTTTTCTTCCACTGGTAGTTGCTTGCCCAGCGCACATTGCCGCATTGGTCGAGCCGGGTCAGGTTCACGCCGCCGTTTTGATCGGAAGTTTCGCCCGTCACCGGGGAGCCCACGATCAGCATATCGCCATTGGAAAACCGCGCAATCTTTTGCTCATAGGGGATTTTCAGTTTTTCAAACAACTTGAAATACTGCTGAGAGAATGCCGCTCCGCCGGATAAGAGCGAGCAACACCATACCAGGCCAATGAGGGTGGACTTCATTTACCAAATATAGGAAAACTAGATCACTTGTAATACCGGAAAGTCTAACAAGTGGCTGAATAGTAAGAAAGTAGTAAAATAACAAAGTGTTTATGCCGGCTTCTTCTTCCGTCGGCCTTTGCGCTTTTTCTTATCTTTTTCTTTATCCTGAGGCTTGCCTTTTCCGGGGGCCAGCGCGGCTTCGGCTTCTTCGGCCAGCATCATGTCAATCTGGCGTTTCTCAAGGTCGGTGCGCACGATGCGTACGGTGACTTTATCGCCCATTTTGAGTTCGCGGCCGCTGCGGTTGCCGCGCATGCGCAGGCGGCTTTCGGCCACTTCGAAGGATTCGTCCATGTTTTCAAATCCGACAAAACCCTCGGCCAGCGTTTCTTCCAGCGCTACAAAAAAGCCCCGATCCAGGATACCGGAAATGTATCCCTGAAAATCTTCGCCCACATGCTTCGACATATACTCCACTTGTTTGTACTTCACCGACTCGCGCTCGGCATCCATCGCTTTGCGCTCCTGCATCGAGATATGCTTGCAGCGCTCTTCCAGATTCTCTTTATCGGTGCGGTAATACTGATCGGGCGTGAGATTCAATTCCAGCAAACGGTGCGCCAGTACGTCGGAATAACGTCGGATCGGCGAGGTAAAATGCGAGTAGTATTCAAACGCCAAGCCATAGTGCCCGATGTTATTGGTCGAGTACTCTGCCTTTGCCATAGTGCGGATGGCAATGGGCTCCAGCAATTGCAACGCCGGGTTTTTCTCGGCGGCTTTTGCCAACGCATTATAGGATTTTGAAATATCTTTCGGAGAATCGACTTTCATATTAAAACCGAGCTCCCGTGCGAAGGCAGCGAGTTCCTGCACTTTGTCGGGATTTGGCTCATCGTGCACACGATACACGAAAGGAATTTCCTGCTCTTTGCCCTTTTCAGAGATGAAAGTTGCCACCTCGCGGTTGGCCAGCAGCATAAAATCCTCGATCAGCATATGCGCTTCCTTGCGCTCTTTGACAAACACTTCTACGGGCACGCCCTCATCATCGAGACGGAATTGCACTTCTTCGGTTTCAAAATTGATCGCTCCTTTGCGGAAACGCTGACGGCGCAGTTTCTTTGCCAGATCATTGAGTTTTTTCAACTCGGTGAAATATTCGCCTTCGCCGTTATCCAGGATTTCCTGCACTTCTTCGTAAGCGAAGCGGCGGTCGGAGTGAATGATGGTTTTGCCAAACCATTGCCGCACGATTTTATCGTCCTTATCAAATGTAAATATTGCAGAAAAAGTCAATTTGTCTTCCTTGGGACGCAGCGAGCACAGCTCGTTCGAGAGTTTTTCGGGCAACATCGGCAGCACGCGATCCACCAGATACACGGAAGTAGAGCGTTTGTAAGCTTCCTGGTCGAGGTTGGTGCCGGGTTTGATATAATGACTCACATCGGCAATGTGCACGCCCACTTCGAGTTCGCCGGTTTCGAGGTAGCGGAACGACAACGCATCGTCAAAGTCTTTTGCAGTGATAGGGTCGATGGTAAAGGTGGTCACCTCACGCAGATCGAGGCGACGCGCGATTTCTTCTTCGGTAATTTCTTCTGATAATTTTTCGGACTCTTCGATTACCTCCTCATCAAATTCCAGGTTGAAACCATGATTAATAAGGATGGCTTTCATCTCGATGTCACTGGTGCCGGCTTTACCAAGCACTGTGGTGACTTTGCCCTGTATCCGGTCGAAGCGGCCCCCCGTCCAGTCGGTAATTTTCACCACCACTTTATCGCCTTCTTTAGCCTCTTTGGCATCTTCGAGTTTCATACCGATTTCAAAAGACAGGCTTTGGTCGGGGGTTACAATCGCGTATTTATCAAAGAGTTTGATCGTGCCGAGGAAATATTCGGTGGCGCGTTCGATGACTTTTACCACCTGCCCTTCCGGCCGGCGCCGGCCACGGGGCACCCAGGCGCGAATGAGCACCCGGTCACCGTGCAAGGCGGTATTCAGATTTTTGGCGGTGACAAATACGTCATTTTCCAGGTCATCGCTTTCGATATAAGCGGCGCCGCTGCGGGTCATATCTACGAAACCTTCGATCATTTTTCCGCCGCCACCGCCATTGGATTGATGTGGAAGCTGAGGCTTAAGCTTGAATCTGTATTCGCCCAGAGCGCTGACTTTCCCAGCATCCACAAGCTGTTCCAGAGCATGGAGCACGGAGTCTTTGTTGTTGTCCACTTCCAGTTTATTGGCGATCTGGCGCGGGTTATATCTTTTGCGGGGTTCTTTTTCCAGCAATTTCAGGATTTCCTGCTGTAACTGCTTGGTAGAGAATTTATTATCGGTTTTGGTTTTTTTTCTTTTTTTTGACATATTCATTGTTGTTGAGGAAAGGTGTTTGTTCATGCGTATTTTGAGGAGAGATGCAAATTTTTATTTTAAAGTTCAAGTGATGCTTTTTGTTAAAAACGAACGGAATCGGTGGATTGTTTAATAGATGTAAAGCTGCTGATGCTTCTTATCTTATCTTAATGCTGAGACCAATTCCTGCGGTTAATCCAAATCCACAATCTGTCCTTCCGGCAATAATTCCATTTTGGTGACCCTGCTGGTTGTAGGATCGTAGCTTTCGCCTTGTGTCGATTGCCCGGAAGTAATCAGGATTTCCCAATCTTCGTCGATGATAGCTACTGATTGTGTAAGGTTCTGTCCGTCATAAAAAGTTCCTGCGATGACGCGTTTGTCGATCAATTCTCCCTTTTTGGTGAAGGTCATCATAGAATAGGTGTAGGTCAGAAGTCCGGCTCGCCAGAATACAATTGCGTGAAAATCAAAGGTTTTTGGAATTTTGAAACAGGCGATGTACTCGGTGTATTCATCTATTTCTTCCACTTCGTAAGGCAAAATAAACTGGTTGATCATGGCCGGCGGAAGGGGATCATTGTTTCGGCTGAATTCACGCTGCACCTCGTCATTCAGGGTAACAGGTAATTCAATGGCCGGGAATTTTTCCAGAAAGTGGTCAAATCGTACCTTTGGTTTATCTTGATTTGTCTCGCTCATTACAAATTTCGTTTAAAGCTGTTTTCGTGTAACAACGTTGTGTCTCGAGTTTTGGTTGTCAGGTGCAACTGCCAGAGCTGTTTTTCAGTTTGCACGGACGAGCTTGTAAATGACTGAAAATCTGGTTTTAACTTTAGAATCATTCTAAATAAAATCAACTTATGTACAAACACCGAACATACGTTGGGGGAAATTGCTTTATCACTTAGATTTGCATTCGCCCTGA